>NZ_JBSFVR010000156.1:0-16620 GCF_053592415.1 Streptomyces sp. NPDC002690
GTTCGCCACGGTCGCGGTGAAGGTCGTCGTCGTCCGGTAGCCGGAATCTTTTCCCTGGAATCAGGCCGCTTCGCGCTGCGCGGGCACACCGGACACCTGCGCCGCTCCGCGCGTCCGCGGCGGGCCCCCGATCGGCGGCTGTGTCACTCGCTTCCCCCTCGGTCACTGACGGCGCCGTCGCCCCCGGCCGATCGGAGGAGTGGCGCCCGGCCTGAAGTATGGCCGCAGGGAACGGCGTCCACCAGGAATACCTGGATCTCGCACCGTTCTCCGCGTCCTCCCGTCCCGGCGGAGGGGCCGTGCCGATCGTGAGCGCGGCGGGCCGTGGCGCCGGCAACCCGGCATCCCCGACCCGCGACCGCCCTGAACCGGACCGAATCCCCCCGGTGTGAACACGATCGGGACAACTGATCGGTTCCCGTACGCGGGGGCGTCCCGCACGCCGTCGTACGGGAGTTGACGGGCCGGCGCCCGGCGGCGGGTTCCGGGGGCCGCCGCGCCCGGCGGCCCCAAGTGCCCTCAGGCGTACCGCGCGCGCAGCCTGGCGTGCGCCTCGGGCGCCGCCCCCGTGTGGTCCAGGCCGAGCAACGCGGCCCCCAGCACGGGTGGTTGGGCCACCACGCTGATGCGGGCCCGGGGTGCGCGGGCCGCGAGGAGCGAGGCGATCCTGCCGTCCAGGTCCGGGTGGCGCGCGGCCAGCACGCTGCCGCCGAGAACCACCGGAACGTGGCTTTCCAGAAGCCCCAGCCGGTCCAGCGCCACCGAGGCCATCGCGACGACCTCGTCCGCGAGCCGGTCCACCACCGCGCGCGCCACCGGGTCACCGGCCGCGCCCGTCGCGAAGAGCACCGGGGTCAGTTCGTGCCGGCGCTCGTAGGGGATGTGCTCCCGGTGCAGCGCCTCGATCAGCTCGTACATCGAACCGAGCCCGAAGTGCGCCGGGAGCGCCCGGGCCAGCTCGGTCGGCTCGCCCCGGCCGTCCTCGGCGCGGGCGGCGAACCAGAGCGCCTCCTCGGCGAGCCCCGAGCCGCCTCCCCAGTCGCCGGATATCCGGCCGATCGCGGGGAAGCGCGCGGTGCGGCCGTCCGGGAGCATGCCGACGCAGTTGATCCCGGCGCCGCAGACCACGGCGACGCCCCGGGGCTCGTCCACCCCGGCGCGCAGGATGGCGAAGGTGTCGTTGCGCACCTCGACGGAGTGGCCCCAGCCGCGGTCGAGCAGCGCGGCCGTCAACTCCTCCTCCTCCACCGGGAGGTCGGCGTTGGCGAGGCAGGCCGACACGTGCGCGACGGGCGACACCGGCTCGCCGGCCGAGGCGAACGCCCCCGCCACGGCGGCGGCGAGCACGTCCAGCGCGGCGGGAATCCCCACGACGGGCGGCTGGAAGCCGCCGCCCCGGGCCGTGCCCAGGACCGTGCCGTCCTCGCCGATCAGTGCCACGTCGGTTTTGCTGTTGCCCGCGTCGATGGCGAGGACCGAAGCGTTCACGCCCACGCGAGGTGCTCCCGGTTGTGCGCGATCAGCCGGTCCGTGAGGCCCTCGGCCAGCTCGTACTGTCCGACCAGGGGATGCGCGAGCAGCGCCTTGAAGACGCGGTCCCGGCCGCCGTGCAGGGCCGCCTTCAGCGCCAGGTCCTCGTACGCGGTGACCTGGGCGATCAGCCCGGCGTACAGCGGGTCCAGGGCCGGCACCGCGAGCGGTACGGCACCCGAGCCGTCGACGCGGGCCTGCGTCTCGATCACCGCGTCGTCGGGGAGGAACGGCAGAGTGCCGTTGTTCCGGGTGTTGACCACCTGCACGGTGGGGGCGCCCCCGCCGAGCAGGGAGGAGGCCAGGTCGACGGCCGCCTCGGAGTAGAAGGCGCCGCCGCGCTTGGCGAGCAGTTCCGGCTTCTCGTCCAGCTTCGGATCGCCGTACATCGCGAGGAGTTCCTTCTCCATCGCGGCGACCTCGGCGGCCCGGGACGGCTTGGTGCCGAGCTCCCGGACGACCTCGTCGTGGGAGTAGAAGTACCGCAGGTAGTACGACGGGACCACGCCGAGCCGGTCCACGATCGCGCGTGGCATGTGCAGGTCGGCGGCGATGGCTTCGCCGTGCTCGGCCAGCAGCCGCGGCAGCACGTTCTCGCCGTCCGGGCCGCCGAGGCGGACGCCCAGCTCCCAGGAGAGGTGGTTCAGCCCGACGTGGTCGAGGTGCACCTCGGCGGGGGAGACGTCCAGCAGCCGGGCGAACTTCCGCTGGAAGCCGATCGCCACGTTGCAGAGGCCGACGGCCTTGTGGCCGGCCTGGAGCAGCGCCCGGGTGACGATGCCCACCGGGTTGGTGAAGTCGATGATCCAGGCGTCCGGGTTGGTGCGGCGGACCCGCTCGGCGATGTCCAGCACGACCGGCACGGTGCGCAGCGCCTTGGCGAGGCCGCCGGCGCCGGTGGTCTCCTGGCCGACGCAGCCGCACTCCAGCGGCCAGGTCTCGTCCTGGTTGCGCGCGGCCTGTCCGCCCACCCGCAGCTGGAGCAGGACCGCGTCGGCGCCCTCCACCCCGGCGTCCAGGTCGGAGGTGGTGGTGATGGTGCCGGGGTGGCCCTGCTTGGCGAAGATCCGCCGGGCGAGGCCGCCCACGAGGTCGAGGCGGTCGGCCGCCGGGTCGACGAGCACGAGCTCCTCGATCGGCAGGGTGTCCCGCAGACGGGCGAACCCGTCGATCAGTTCGGGGGTGTAGGTGGACCCGCCACCCACTACTGCGAGCTTCATTTCAGCCCTTCACTCCGGTCAGTGTGACGCCTTCGACGAATGCCTTCTGCGCGAAGAAGAAGACGGCGATCACGGGGGCCATGACCAGAACGGTCGCGGCCATGGTCAGGTTCCAGTCGGTGTGGTGCGCGCCCTTGAAGGACTCCAGTCCGTAACTGAGCGTCCAGGCGGCCGGGTTCTCGGAAGCGTAGATCTGCGGCCCGAAGTAGTCGTTCCAGGCGGCGAAGAACTGGAACAGCGCGATGGCGGCGATGCCCGGCTTCGCCATCGGCAGCACCACCCGCAGCAGGGTGCGCAGTTCGCCGCAGCCGTCGATCCGCGCCGCGTCCAGGTACTCGTCCGGGATGGTCAGCAGGAACTGGCGCAGCAGGAAGATGGAGAAGGCGTCACCGAAGGCCATCGGGATGATCAGCGGCCAGAGCGTCCCGGAGAGGTCCATCTGCTTGGCCCAGAACAGGTACATCGGGATGATCACGACCTGCGGCGGCAGCATCATCATCGAGACGACCAGCATCAGCGACAGCTTGCGGCCCTTGAAGCGGAACTTCGCGAGCGCGTAGGCGACGGGCACCGAGGACACCACGGTCAGCACGGTGCCGGCTCCGGCGTAGAGCAGGGTGTTGCGCCACCAGGTGAGGAAGCCGGGGGTGTCGAAGACCCGCCGGTAGTTCTCCCACTCCCAGGTGTCGGGGGTGAGGTCGCGGGTCAGCGCCTGCTGGTCGCTCATGAGCGAGGTCAGAGCCACGAAGACCAGTGGGAGGACGAAGAAGAGCGCGGCGGCGACGCCGAGCGAGTGCACCGCGATCCACCGCAGCAGCGCCTTGCGGCGGGCGGTCCGTTCGGCGGCCGTACGGGAGGTTCGGGCGGTCCCGGTCGTGGTGCCGGGCGTGTCGAGCAGCTGGGTCATGAGTCAGTCACCGGCCTGGACGAGGTTGTTGCGGCCCCGCATCAGCAGCGCGGTGAAGGCCATGGCCAGGGCGAACAGGACCAGGGCGACGACGCAGGCGGAGCCGTAGTCGAAGCGCTGGAAGCCGAGGTTGTAGACGAGCTGGGGGAGCGTCAGGGTCGACTTGTCGGGATAGCCGGGCTCGAAGGACTGCCCGGAGCCGCCGATGATGCCGGAGGCCACCTTCCCCGCCACCAGCGGCTGCGTGTAGTACTGCATCGCCTGGATGACCCCGGTGACCACGGCGAACATCACGATGGGCGAGATGTTCGGCAGGGTCACGAAGCGGAACCGCTGCCAGGCGGAGGCACCGTCCAGCTCGGCCGCCTCGTACTGCTCGGCGGGCACGTCCAGCAGCGCGGCCATGAAGATCACCATCAGGTCGCCGATGCCCCAGACCGCGAGCATCGTCAGCGCCGGCTTGGACCAGGTCGCGTCGTTGAACCAGCCGGGCGTCGGCAGCCCGAGGTCGCCCAGGATCGAGTTGACCGGCCCTGTCCCCGGGTTGAGCAGGAAGACGAAGGCGAGGGTCGCGGCCACCGGGGGCGCGAGGTAGGGCAGGTAGAAGAGGGTGCGGAAGAGCCCGGTGGCGGTCTTGATCCGGGTGATCAGCAGCCCGACGCCGAGACCGAACACCACCCGGCAGGTGACCATGACGATCACCAGCCAGAGGGTGTTCCGCAGGGACGGCCAGAACATGGGGTAGTCGGTGAAGACGTAACTCCAGTTCGACAGCCCGTTGAAGACCGGCGCCCCGAACCCGTCGTACTTCGTGAAGGAGAAGTAGACGGTCGAGACCATCGGGTACGCGAAGAAGAAGCAGAAGCCGATCAGCCAGGGCGACAGGAACGCCACCGTGCGCAGGGCCGACCTGCGGCGCTTGGAGCGGAGTGTGTAGGTGGTCATCGCTGGCTACTTGGCCTTGGCGATGTCGGTGTCGATCTGCGCGGCGGTCTTCTCCAGACCGGCCTGGAGGTCCTTCACCGCGCCCTTCTCGTACTGGTAGCCGAAGTCCTGGAGGGTCTGCTGGTACGTCGAGCCGTTGACGGCCCCGTCCGGGGTGTTGGAGTGCGGGTTCTGCGCGATGTCCAGGAAGGTCTTGAAGCGCGGGTCGAACTTCAGGTCGGGCGAGTTCAGCGCTGCGAAGGTGGAGGGCACGTTCTTGATGCCGTTGGCGAAGTCGACCACCGCCTGCGTGTCGCTGGTCATGAACTTGACCAGCTCCCACGCGGCGTTCTGCTTCTTGCTGGCGGGCGCGATTCCCATGATCGTGCCGGAGAGGAAGCCCTTGCCGTAGGTGTCGGCCTCGTCGTCGGCGACGGGCATCGGAGCGACCCCGATCTCGAAGTCCGCCCCCGCCTCCTCGGCCATCCCGAGCCGCCACTCGCCGTCCATCTGCATGGCGACCTGGCCGGTCTGGAACGGGTGCTTCGCGCCCCACTCGTCACCGAAGGACCCGCGGTACTTCTCCAGCTTGTCGTAGCCGCCGAGGTCCTCGACCAGCTTCTTCTGGTAAGTGAACATCTCGGCGAAGGCCGGGTCCTTCGCGATGTTCGACTTGCCGTCCTTGTCGAAGTACGTGTGGTCCCAGGAGCCCAGGTAGTGGTCGGCGACCGACTCGTAGCCGTGGAAGGTCGGCATGAAGCCGAGCTGCTGGTAGCTGTCGCCCTTGGTGACGGTGAGCTTCTTGGCGTCGGCGGCGAACTCGGAGAGGGTCTTCGGCGGTGCGGCGATGCCGGCCTTCTCGAACGCGTCCTTGTTGTAGTAGAGCCCGTACGCGTCGGCGAGCAGCGGCAGTGAGCAGCGCTTGCCCTCGAACTGCGTGTAGTCCAGGAGCACCTTCGGGAAGGTCTTCTCCAGGTCCAGCTTCGACTTCTCGATGAACGGCGTCAGGTCCGCGAACGCCCCGGACGAGCAGAACTTGCCGACGTTCGAGGTGGTGAACGAGGAGACGACGTCCGGGCCGTTCGAACCCCCGGCGCGCAGGGCCTGGTTGAGCTTGTCGTCGTTGATGTTGCCGACGACGTTCACCTTGATGTTCGGGTGGGCCTTCTCGAACCGGTCGACGTTGTCCTGGACCGCCTTGACCTCGGACGGGGCGCTCCAGCCGTGCCAGAAGTTGATGGTGGTCTTCGCGTTCGGGTCGTCCGAGGCGCCGCTCTGCGACTGGCCGGTACACGCGGTGGCGAGGACGGATATCGCGGCGACCGCGACGGCTGCGGTGGTGAGGCTGTTTCTGCGCATGGCGAAGCTCCTTGGACGGGGTGAAGGAGAGGCAACAGAGGGACGGGGGTGCGATCGGGAGGTCAGGGGCGGGAGGTGTCGAACACCTCGTCGCGGGTGTCCGCGAGGGCCCGTTCCAGGGCGCCACGCAGGACCGGCAGACGGACGGTTTCGGCGAGGACGAGCGGGGGCCGGGAGGCCGCCAGCTCGGCGAGTTCGGACTGGATCAGCGCGCGCAGCCGTTCGCCGCCGGCCGAGATCAGCCCGCCGGCCAGCACGATCAGCCCGGGGTCGAGCACGGCCGTCAGGGAGGCGAGCCCGGTGGCGAGCCGCTGCGCGTAGCTCCGCAGCAGCTCGGTCAGCCGCTCGTCCTCGCCGTACGCGGCGGCGGCACGGGTCAGCAGGGCGGCGGCCACCTCCGGGTAGGGCTGCTGCGGGGTGTCGATGCCGAGCGACGCGGCGAGCCGGGGGATCGCCTGCGCGCCCGCCAGCTCCTGGAAGCCGCCGGCGTTGGCCTTGACGACCTGGCGTACGAGCGGGGTACCCGGCACCGGCAGGAACCCGACCTCCCCGGCGCCGCCGGTGAAGCCGCGGTGCAGCCGGCCGTTGATGACGAGGGCGCCGCCGAGCCCCTCCTCGTTCCAGAGCAGGACGAAGTCGTCGTGGCCCCGGGCCGCCCCGCGCCGCTGCTCGGCGACCGCGACCAGGTTCACGTCGTTCTCGTACTCCACCGGCATCGGCAGCGCCGCCGCCAGCTCGTCGAGCAGGGTGGGGGAGTGCCAGCCCGGCAGGTGCGAGGCGTAGCGCAGCCGGCCGGTGCCCGGATCGAAGGCGCCCGGGGTGCCGATCACGACCCGGTGGATCACCGACCGGTCCAGTCCGGCCTGCTCCACCGCACCGTCCAGCGCCCGGACGACCTGGTCGACCGCGCTCTCCGCGCCCCGGCCGGGGGTGCGGAGCTCGAACTCGCCGGCCGTCGCGCCGGTGATGTCGGCGACCGCGGCGACGATGCGCTGGGCGTTCACGTCGAGCCCGGCCACGTACGCGGCCGCCGGATTCACGGCGTACAGCTGCGCGTTCGGCCCCGGGCGGCCTTCGGTGGTGCCGGTGATCCGCACCAGCCCGGCCGCTTCCAGGCGGGCCAGCAGCTGCGAGGCGGTCGGCTTGGAGAGACCGGTGAGCTTGCCGATCCGGGTACGGGAGAGCGGCCCGTGCTCCAGCAGCAGATCGAGCGCGGCGCGGTCGTTCATGGCGCGCAGCAGTCGGGGGGTGCCGGGGACGCCGGTGCCCGGTGTGGTTCCTGCCATGGAGGGGGGTCCGCTCTCTGTTAGGAAAGTTTCCTATCCGGTGAGAGGAAGGTAGGCGCCCCTGCCCGGGGCGTCAATGGGGGGACGGTCACGGGAACGGCCGGGCAACGAAAGCGTTACCTGGAGGGGTGCGGGGGAGCCCGCCCCGAAACAGACGGAGGGCCTCCGCGCCGTCGCGCGGAGGCCCTCCGGAGTACTGGTCGTGCTACTTGCTGATGCTCGGCGGGGCGAGCGGCGTCGCGGCGAGCGACTGCGGCGAGGTGGCCGAGGCGTACGCGGACGGGGCGGCCATCGCCGCCGTCGGGTCGGCCTTCGACTCGCCCTCCGGCTGTGCGGGCACGGCACCGATCATGCGGATGCCCGCCTCGTCCAGCGACCGCTTGATGCGCCAGCGCAGCTCGCGCTCCACGGTCAGCGCCTTGCCCGGCATGGTCTTCGCGGTGACCCGTACGGTCATCGAGTCCAGCAGCACGGCGTCCAGGCCGAGGATCTCCACCGGGCCCCAGAGCCGCTCGCTCCACGGCTCCTCCTTCGCCATGACCTCGGACGCGGCGGTGATGGCCGCGCGGACCCGGTCCAGGTCCTCGGTCGGCCGGACCGTCACGTCGACACCGGCGGTGGACCAGCCCTGGCTGAGGTTGCCGATCCGCTTCACCTCGCCGTTGCGGACGTACCAGATCTCGCCGTTGTCGCCGCGCAGCTTGGTGACCCGCAGCCCCACCTCGATGACCTCCCCGGAGGCGACCCCGGCGTCGACCGTGTCCCCGACGCCGTACTGGTCCTCCAGGATCATGAAGACCCCGGAGAGGAAGTCGGTGACGAGGTTGCGCGCGCCGAAACCGAGCGCCACACCGGCGACACCCGCGGAGGCCAGCAGGGGCGCCAGGTTGATCTCGAAGGCGCCCAGGATCATCAGCGCCGCCGTGCCCAGGATCAGGAAGGAGCTCACCGACCGGAGCACGGAACCGATCGCCTCGGAGCGCTGGCGGCGCCGCTCGGCGTTGACCAGCAGCCCGCCGAGGGCGGTGCCCTCCACGGCCTGGGCGCTGCGGTTCATCCGCTCGATCAGATTGGTGAGGGCGCGGCGGATCACGTAGCGCAGCACGATCGCCACGGCGGCGATCAGGATGATGCGCAGGCCGGTGTTCAGCCAGGTGGACCAGTTCTGCTCGACCCAGCCCGCGGCGTCGCCGGCCTGCCGGGCGGCCTCGTCGAGCGAGCCTCCCGACCCCGTCGACGGAGTGGCGGCCAGCAGAACGGACGGGGACACGGTGGGACCTCCAGCACGGGCGACAGCGGATCAACCAGGTTAACGACGGGCGCGGCCCGGATGATGTCCGCAGCCCACCGAGAGACGCGTCTCATCCGGAAATCACACCTTTGTGCCGCGTTTCTTCGCGGAACCGACCGGCTGCCGCCCGGTCGGTTCCGGCGCGCCGACCGGGCCGTCGGTCCCTCCGCCCGCCCGGCCCGCCGGCCCCTCCGCCCGCCCGGCCCGCCGGCCCCGGCGGCGACCGGGCGTTGGCCGTGCGGCCGTCCGGGCGGAATCGGTCCGGCCCATTACTCGCACGTGGTGGCGCCCGGACCAGGCATGAGGAGAGACTGAGAGCGGATCGTCCCGGCGCGAGCCACGCGCCGCCGGCGTACAAGGAGGCATCCACCGTGCCGCACGTCCTGGTTCTCAACGCGTCGTACGAGCCGCTCGGCGTCGTACCGCTCCACCGCGCGCTCGTCCTCGTCCTCGAAAACAAGGCCGTCTGCCTCGAAGAGTCCGGCGCCCTCCTGCGCAGCCCCACCACCGCCGTGCCGGCGCCCAGCGTGGTCCGCCTCAAGCGCTTCGTCCGGGTCCCCTACCGGGGGCCCGTCCCGCTCACCCGCCGCGCGCTCTTCGCCCGGGACGGAGGTCGCTGCGTGTACTGCGGTGCCGCCGCCACCAGCGTCGACCACGTCGTCCCGCGCAGCCGGGGCGGTCTGCACGCGTGGGACAACGTGGTGGCAGCCTGCCGCCACTGCAACCACGTCAAGGCCGACCGGCACCTCCCGGAACTGGGCTGGCGCCTGCGTCACCAGCCCGCACCACCCACCGGACTGGCGTGGCGGATCATCGGCACCGGCCACCGGGACCCGCGCTGGCTGCCCTACCTCCAGCCGTTCGGCGCGGACGACGCGATGGCCCGGATCGACGGCGTCACCGCCTGAACAGCTCGGGCGGGAGTGTGCCGGACGCTCCCGCGGACGGGCGGCACGGTGGCTGAAAATGGCCCATATCTGCCGTCCGGGGGAACGGAATGTGACCTACGGCACGTTGAGGACGTTGGCATCGGACCTATGTCACGCTCACGTCTGCGCACCCGAGGGCTGGGTAGGTCTCTCTACCGTCCTGCTCCCACGGCCAGGAGGCCCGCCTTGCCCGCAGCCGCGCAGCTCCCGCTCTCCGCCCTCTCCAAACAGGTCCGCGACCCGGAGCCGCTGACCAGCGAGCCGCCCCTCCCGCCCGCCGCCGTCCCCCGCCCCGTCGGTGGACCGCCGCGCACCGACCACACCGACCGCACCGTTGTCGTTCCCGCGCTCGACGTACCCCTCGCCACCGGCGCCGCCCCCCTCACCAGCGAGCCGCCGCTCGCCGACGCCACCCCCCTGACGAGCGAGCCGCCGCTCGCCGTCGTCGCTCCGCTCACCAGCGAACCGACCGCCCCCGGTGTCGCGGGGGCCATGGAGTCTCCAGGAGTCTGAATGGGCCTGTCCCGGCTCGCCGCCCTGCACGGCGTCGCCACTTCCTACTCCCCGTCCGCGGGTGTCACGGTGTCCGTCCCCGACGACACGGTCACGGCCGTGCTCGCCGCACTGGGGGTGGCCGCCGGCACCCCGGAGGACGTACGGAGGTCGCTCGCCGCCGCCGAATCGAGGGCGGGCAGCCGGCTGCTCCCGCCGACCGTGGTGGTCTGGGCGGGCGAGCCGCTGCCGCCCGCACTCGCCGCGCTGCCCATCGGCACGACCCTGACGGTCGCCCCGGAGGCCGAGCCGGGTGCCGGGCGGCCCGAGCCGGTCCGGCTGCGGGTCACGGGCGCGCAGGCGGACGTCCCCGACACGCCCCCGCCGTCCGCCGTCCCCCTCTGGTGGCCCGATCTGCCCTTCGGCGTGCACCGGGTGACCGCGCGCACCCTCGACCACCGGCAGGGCACCGCGACCCTCGTCGTCGCGCCCGCCCGCGCGCCCCAGCCCGCCGCCCGCGCCCAGGGCTTCCTCGTACAGCTCTACTCCCTGCTCTCCGGGCGGTCCTGGGGCATGGGCGACCTCGGCGACCTGGCCGACCTCGCCTCCTGGGCCGGACGCACCCTCGGCGCCGGGTTTGTCCAGATCAACCCGCTGCACGCGGCGGTTCCCGGGCGGCCCACCGACCCGTCGCCGTACCGCCCCTCCTCGCGGCTCTTCCCCGACCCCGTCCACCTGCACGTCGAGTCGATCCCCGAGTACGGCCAGGTCCGCGCGCGGGCGGTGCTGGACGACCTCCGCCAGGACGCCGCCGCGCTCTCCGAAGCGGTGCTCAACAAGGGCGCACTGATCGACCGGGACGCCGTCTGGGAGCTGAAACGGCAGGCGCTGGAGCTCATCCACCAAGTGCCGCTGACCCCCGGCCGCCGGGCCGCGTACTGCGACTTCCTCTCCGCCCGGGGCCAGGCCCTGGAGGACCACGCGCTCTGGTGCGCGCTCGCCGAGGTGCACGGCCCCGATTGGCACGCCTGGCCCGAGCCGCTGCGCGACCCCCGCTCCCGGGAGACCGCCCGCGCCCGTACCGGGCTCCTCGACCGGGTGGACTTCCACAGCCGGCTCGCCTGGCTGACCGACACCCAGCTGGCAGAGGCCCAGCGGGCCGCCCAGGACGCCGGGATGGAGGTCGGCGTCATCCACGACCTCGCGGTCGGCGTGCACCCGGCCGGCGCCGACACCTGGGCGGGGCAGGACGACTACGCGCGCCGCATGTCCGTCGGCGCGCCCCCGGACGCCTTCAACGCGCGCGGCCAGGACTGGGGGCTGCCGCCCTGGCGGCCCGACGCCCTCGCGGCCCGTGGCTACGCCCCCTTCCGGGACCTGCTGCGCGGACTGCTCGCGCACGCCGGGGCGCTCCGCGTCGACCACGTCATGGGCCTCTTCCGGCTCTGGTGGGTCCCCGAGGGCCGGCCCCCCACCGAGGGCACCTACGTCAGCCAGGACGGCGAGGCGATGCTCGCCGTCCTCGTCCTGGAGGCCCACCGCGCCGGTGCCGTCGTCCTCGGCGAGGACCTCGGCACGGTCGAGCCGGGCGTGCGCGAGGCACTCGCCCGGCGCGGTGTCCTCGGCACGTCCGTCCTCTGGTTCGAACGCGATTGGGAGGGCACGGGCCGCCCGCTGGCCCCGGAGCACTGGCGCCGGGACTGCATGGCCACCGCCACCACCCACGACCTGCCGTCCACCGCCGCCCGCCTCTCCGGCGACCACGTGACGCTCCGCCACGAACTCGGCCTGCTCACCCGCGGCCTGGAGGAGGAGCTCGCCGAGGACGCCGCCGACACCGCCGAATGGCTCGGCTGCCTGGCACGGCTGCGGCTGCTGCCCGAGGGGGAGGGCGACGAGGAGGCCGCCGTACGCGCGGTACACCGCTTCCTGCTGAGCACCCCCGCCCGGCTGACCGGCATCTGGCTCCCGGACACCGTGGGCGACCGGCGCCCGCAAAACCTCCCCGGGACGTGGGACCAGTACCCCAACTGGCGCCTGCCGATCGCCGACGGGGAGGGGCGTCCCCTGACGCTGGAGCAGATCACCGGCTCGCCCCGACTGCACCGGCTGATGGACGGACTGACCCCCCGGACCCCACGTACGGCACCCCCGGGCGCGCGGCGTCCTTAGGCGTTCGCTACGTTTGCACCGTGGACAAGAAGAACGCTATGCGCGCCGGCGCCGTTGCGGCCGGTACGACGCTGATGATGCTGCTCATGTCGTCCCCCGCTCTCGCCTTCACGCGCGACGACGGCGACGACCCGGGTACCGGCCTGTCGGTCATCGAGACCATCAGCCTGTACGTCCTCGCGCCCCTCGCCCTGTTCGTGGTGATCGCGGGCCTGGTCGTGGTGCTCGACAAGTCCAAGAAGAAGGCGTAACACCCTCACACGCTCAAGCCGTGTGCGCCGCCGGTACGGGATACCGCGCGGCGCACACGCATGTCCGGACACGGGCCCGCCGCCCTGCCGTGAGCGGCCCGCACCGCACGAAGGCGCCCTCCCCGGACGTACGTGCCGGGGAGGGCGCCCTCGTCTGCCGCGCCGTTACGCGGTCGCGGCGGCGGCGTCCGCCGCCTGGGCGCGCAGCGCGCGCTCGACGCCCGCGCGGGACTCCGACATCAGCCGGCGCAGAGCCGCGTTCGGCTCGGCGGAGGCGAGCCAGGCGTCCGTGGCGTCCAGCGTCTGACGGGAGACCTGGATCGCCGGGTAGAGGCCGATCGCGACCTGCTGGGCCATCTCGTGGCTGCGGGTCTCCCAGACGTCCTTGACCGCCGCGAAGTACTTCTCCGCGTACGGCGCCAGCAGCTCGCGCTGTTCGGTCTGCACGAAACCGCCGATGACCGCCTCCTGGACGGCGTTCGGCAGCTTGTCGGACTCCACGACCAGCGCCCAGGCCTCCGCCTTGGCCTCCTCGGAGGGACGCGCGGCGCGTGCCTCGGCCGCGTGCCGCTCGCCCGCCGCGGTCCGGTCGCGCTCGTACTCGGCGGCGATCTCCTCCTCGTCCAGCAGACCGGTCGCGGCGAGCCGCTGCACGAACGCCCAGCGCAGCTCGGTGTCGACGGCCAGGCCCTCGACCGCCTTGGTGCCGTCCAGCAGCCCCTGGAGCAGGTCCAGCTGCTGCGGGGTACGGGCGGTCGCCGCGAAGGCGCGGGCCCAGGCGAGCTGGTGGTCGCTGCCGGCCCCGGCCGCGTTCAGGTGCGCCAGGGTGGCGTCCGTCCAGCGGGTCAGCAGCGCCTCACGGGACTCCGGCGCCGCGTACTGGTCGAGCGCCAGCTTCAGCTGACGGTGCAGCGACTGCACCACGCCGATGTCCGACTCCTTGCCGATACCGGCCAGCACCAGCTCCAGGTAGTCGCGGGTCGCCAGCTCGCCGTCGCGGGTCATGTCCCAGGCCGAGGCCCAGCACAGCGCACGCGGCAGCGACTCGGCGAAGTCGCCCAGGTGCTCGGTGACGAACCGCAGCGACTCCTCGTCGAGCCGGACCTTCGCGTAGCTGAGGTCGTCGTCGTTGAGCAGGACGACGGCCGGACGCTTCGTGCCCTCGGGCAGCTCCACCTCGGTGCGCTCGCCGTCCACGTCCAGCTCGATCCGCTCGCCGCGGACCAGCTTGCCGTCGGCGCCGAGGTCGTAGAAGCCGATCGCGATGCGGTGCGGGCGCAGCGTCGGCTCGCCCTTGGCGCCGGCCGGGAGCGCCGGGGCCTCCTGGAGCACGGCGAAGGAGGTGATGCGGCCCTCGGCGTCCGTCTCGATCGACGGGCGCAGGATGTTGATACCGGCCGTTTCCAGCCAGGACTTCGACCAGGTCTTCAGATCGCGGCCGGAGGTCTCCTCCAGCGCGCCCAGCAGGTCGGTGAGCCGGGTGTTGCCGAAGGCGTGCGCCTTGAAGTACGCCTGCACGCCCGCGAAGAACTCGTCCCGGCCGACGTACGCCACGAGCTGCTTGAGGACCGAGGCGCCCTTGGCGTACGTGATCCCGTCGAAGTTGACGAGGACGTCGTCCAGGTCGTTGATGTCCGCCATGATCGGGTGGGTGGACGGCAGCTGGTCCTGCCGGTACGCCCAGGTCTTCATGGAGTTGGCGAACGTGGTCCACGACTGCGGCCAGCGGGAGCCCTCGGCGTCCGCGAGGCAGGCGATCGAGGTGTAGGTGGCGAACGACTCGTTCAGCCAGAGGTCGTTCCACCACTCCATGGTGACCAGGTCGCCGAACCACATGTGGGCCAGCTCGTGGAGGATGGTCTCCGCCCGGCCCTCGTACGCGGCGTCGGTGACCTTGGAGCGGAAGACGTACTGGTCGCGGATGGTGACCGCGCCCGCGTTCTCCATCGCGCCCGCGTTGAACTCCGGGACGAAGAGCTGGTCGTACTTGGCGAACGGGTACGCGTAGTCGAACTGCTCCTGGAACCAGTCGAAGCCCAGCCGGGTGACCTCGAAGATGTGGTCCGCGTCGAGGTGTTCGGCGAGCGAGGGGCGGCAGTAGATGCCGAGCGGCACCGACTGGCCGTCGCGCTCGTAGCTGCTGTGCACCGAGTGGTACGGGCCGGCGATCAGCGCCGTGATGTACGTCGAGATGCGCGGCGTCGGCGCGAACGTCCAGACGTCGTCCACCGGCTCGGGCGTCGGGGAGTTCGAGATCACGGTCCAGCCCGCGGGGGCCGTGACGGTGAAGGCGAAGGTGGCCTTCAGGTCGGGCTGCTCGAAGCTGGCGAACACCCGTCGTGCGTCCGGCACCTCGAACTGGGTGTACAGGTACGCCTGCTCGTCGACCGGGTCGACGAAGCGGTGCAGACCCTCACCGGTGTTGGTGTACGCGCAGTCGGCGACGACCTTCAGTTCGTTGGCGCCCTCGCGCAGGTGCGGCAGCGCGATCCGCGCGTCGCGGAAGACGGCGGCGACGTCCAGCGGGGTTCCGTTGAGGACGACGTCGTGCACCGCAGGGGCGATGAGGTCGATGAAGGTCTCCGCACCGGCTTCCGCGGAGTCGAAGCGCACCGTGGTGACGGACCGGAAGGACCCGCCCTCCTGCGCTCCGGAGAGGTCGAGCTCGACCTCGTAGGCGTCCACGGTCAGCAGACGTGCCCGCTCCTGTGCCTCTTCGCGGGTCAGATTCGTGCCAGGCACCCGGTCATCTCCTTCTATGGTGACGTTTCGGGTCATCCTTCCACGTCAGGGGGTGGCCGCGTTAAGGGCTTTCGCGGGGAGCGGAGCCGACGGAACCAAGCGCGAGGGGGCGGCCACCGGTGGTCACCGGTGGCCGCCCCCTCGGCCGTGTCCTCGTGGTGCCGGGTGGGTCAGCCGTTCAGCTCGGCCGCGACCAACTCGGCGATCTGCACCGCGTTCAGGGCCGCACCCTTGCGGAGGTTGTCGTTGGAGACGAAGAGCGCGAGGCCGTGCTCGACGGTCTCGTCGACCCGGATGCGGCCCACGTAACTGGGGTCCTTGCCGGCCGCCTGGAGCGGGGTCGGGATCTCGGAGAGCTCGACGCCCTCGGCGTCCTTGAGCAGCTCGTAGGCGCGCTCGACGCTGATCGGACGTGCGAACCGGGCGTTGATCTGGAGCGAGTGGCCGGAGAAGACCGGCACGCGCACGCAGGTGCCGGAGACCTTGAGCTCCGGGATGCCGAGGATCTTGCGGGACTCGTTGCGGAGCTTCTGCTCCTCGTCGGTCTCGTACGAACCGTCGTCCACGATCGAGCCGGCCAGCGGCACCACGTTGAAGGCGATCGGGCGCTTGTAGACGCCGGGCTCCGGGAAGTCCACCGCCCCGCCGTCGTGCGTCAGCTTGTCCGCGTCGGCGACGACCTTGGACGCCTGGCCGTGCAGCTCCGAGACGCCGGCGACACCGGAGCCGGAGACCGCCTGGTAGGTGGCGACGGTGAGGGTCTGAAGGCCCGCTTCGTCGTGCAGGGGGCGCAGCACGGGCATGGCGGCCATCGTGGTGCAGTTCGGGTTGGCGATGATGCCCTTGGGGCGGTCCAGCGCGGCCTTCGGGTTGACCTCGGAGACGACCAGCGGGACCTCGGGGTCCATGCGCCAGGCGGAGGAGTTGTCGATCACGACGGCGCCCTGGGAGGCGACCTTCTCGGCCAGCGCACGGGAGGTGGCGCCGCCGGCGGAGAAGATGACGATCTGCAGGCCCGTGTAGTCGGCGGTGGAGGCGTCCTCGACCGTGACCTCGGTGCCCTCGAAGTCGATGGTGGAGCCCGCCGAGCGCGCGGAGGCGAACAGCCGCAGCTGGGTGACCGGGAACTCCCGCTCGGCCAGGATCTTGCGCAGGACTGTGCCGACCTGACCGGTGGCGCCGACGATTCCGACCTTCACGGAAGACTCCTCTGTACGTGTGTGCGGCCCTGGGGGCTGTCCCGGTCGTCCCTGGTGGGCGGGTACGGTGCGGCCCTTTGCCGCCCCATGATGCGTATGTCCCTGCCCACCTTGTCCAATCCATTGTCCGGCCTGCGGACGGGCGCGGCCCCGGCCGCAGGTTCTGCGCTCGCGCGGGCCCGGGGAGCGAACATCTTCGGCGGGGGCCTCGGGGGGTGTGCCGGCTTGGACTTGGGGCCGGCTCGGTACAGCTCGACGTCCATGCCGACGGGAGTGACGTGGCGTTCGATGCGCTCGGTGAGGTTGTGGATAATGCGG
>NZ_JBSFVR010000157.1:0-16619 GCF_053592415.1 Streptomyces sp. NPDC002690
ATATTCGTGGAGCGGGTCCCAGAGTGCCTGCGGGTACGGCTCCGCCGGTACGTCGAAGAGCAGCCCCTCGCTGGAACCGAGGAAGTAGATGTGGACTCCCCCGGTGGCGCTTTTCGGCGTTCCGGGAGAGCGGTGGGGGGCGGAGCGGTGACTCAGGGGGCGCGACGCGGCCACTCAGCCGAGTACGGCGAGCGCGTCGATCTCGATGAGGAGGCCCTTGGGCAGGCCGACGTAGACCGTGGTGCGCGCGGCGGCGGGGGCCTTGAGGCCCTGCTCCTCGAAGTACGCGTTGTAGATCTCGTTCATCTCCGCGAAGTGGTCCACGTCGGTGAGGTAGACGCGCATCATCATCACGTCGTCCCAGCTCGCGCCGCCCTCCTCCAGGATCGCCTTGACGTTGGCGAAGGTCTGGAGGGTCTGCTCGCGCAGGGTGGGGCCGGCCGGGGTCGGCGCCTGGCCCTCCACGGCGGGGAGGAAGCCGACCTGGCCGGCGACCTGGAGGATGTTCCCCTTCTTCACCCCGTGCGAGAACTTCGCGGGCGGGGTGGTGTGGGTGCTGGGGGTGAGGGCGGTCTTCTCGGTCATGGAGTGTCCTTAAACAGTGCGGTGTTCTGCGGTGCGGGGGTGTTCCGGGGGCCAAGGCGCCGCGGCGCTACGGCGGGGGTACGGCCGTGCCCGAGTACTCCCGGCTGATGGCGTCCGCGGTGCGGCGCAACAGCGGCAGGAGGGCGAGCAGTTCCTCGGCGGTGACCACGACGTTCGGCGCGGAGACCGACATCGCGGCGACCACGCGCCCGTCGGCTCCCCGGACGGGGGCGCCGACGCAGTTGATGGACTCCTCGTGGCCGCCGAGGTCCGTGGCCCAGCCCTGTTCGCGCACGACGGCGAGTTCGCGGAGGAACGCGGGCGCGTTGGGCGTCGAACGGGGCGTGTACGCCGGGTAGTCGAGCCGTTCGGCGACGGCCCGGCGCTCCGGCTCGGGGAGGTCGGCGAGGAGCAGTTTGGCGACGGCCGCGACCGACATGGCGACGGTCTTGCCGATGCGCGAGTACATGCGGACCGGGTAGCGGCTGTCGACCTTGTCGATGTAGAGGACCTCGCCCTCCTCGTACACGGCGAGGTGGACCGTGTGTCCGCAACTCTCGTTGAGCTCCACGAGGTGCGGGTGGGCGATCTCGCGGACGTCGAGGTTCTCGACGGCCTCCTGGGCGAGCGCGAAGAGGCGGGCGCCGAGCCGGTAGCGCTGGTCCTCCTGGCGGTAGACGAGCCCGTGTTCGCGCAGGGTACGCAGCAGGCGCAGGGCCGTGGACTTGTGGACGCCGAGGCGGTCGGCGACGCGGCCCAGGTCGGCGGGGCCCTCGGCGAGCAGCGGCAGGATGCTGAGCGCGCGGTCGACGGTCTGGCTCATCCGAGTGTTCCTTCCGCGGCGTGCCCGGGCTCCTGACCGGCTGCCGTACGCCCCGTCCATCCGGGCCCGAGTCGCAGTCTCCCCCAGGCCGCGTCGTCCAGCGCGGCAAGCCGGTCGGCGTGGGCGCGGGCCGGGGGGTGGGCGAGGTCGCCGGGGACGGTGAGGACGGCGGCGGCCATCAGGTGGCCGTGGCGGACGCGGTCGCGGACGGGCAGTCGGCGCAGGGTGGCGGAGAGGAAGCCTGCCGCGAAGGCGTCGCCGGCCCCCACGGCGGCGACCACGTCCACGCGGAGGGCCGGGACGGCTGTGATCTCGTCCGTTCCGGGGCCGGGCGGGGTGTCCGCGGGGCGGGCGAGGACCGTGGCGCCGTCCGCGCCGTGCTTGACCACGAGGACGGCGGGCTCCGGCAGGGCGGCGCGGATGGCGTCGGGGCCGTGCACGCCCCATGCCTCCGCCGCCTCGTCCTCGCCGACGAACACCACGTCGGCGCCGCGTGCCAGGTCCCGCAGGACCCCGGGCCCCGCGGGGTGTCCGCGCCAGAGGCGGGGGCGGTGGTTGATGTCGAAGGAGACCAGGGGGCGGCCGGGGCGCTGGGCGGTGAGGGTGCGCAGCAGGGCGAGGCAGTCGTCGGAGAGCGCGGCGGTGATGCCGGACAGGTGGAGGACGCGCCCGGCGAAGAGCGCGTCGTACGGGGCGTTCAGCGGCGACATCGCGGAGGCGGCGGACCCGGCCCGGTAGTAGGCGACCTCGTGGTCGCCGTCGGCGCGGTCGGCTGCGGTGCGGAAGTAGACGCCGGTGGGGCGGTCGGGGTCGCGCAGGACGGCGGAGGTGTCGACCCCGTGGCCGGCGATCGTGTCGACCAGGTGGTCGCCGAAGCCGTCCTCACCGACCCGGCCGACCCAGGCCGCGCGGTGTCCGGCCCCGGCCAGGGCGCAGGCGACGTTGGACTCGGCGCCGCCGATTCCGCGCAGGAAGGCGGGTACGTCGGCGAGGCGGCCGGGCTCGGTGGGCAGGAAGGTCACCATCGACTCGCCGAGGCAGACGACGTCCACGGCAGCGGCGTCGGCACCGGTGGTCCCGGCGTCCGCCGGGTCGGCCGTTCCCGTTCCCGCTGCGGTTCCGGGCACCTGGGCTCCTCGCTGGTCACTGTCGGCAGGGCTGCTGCTCCGCCGGCTCGTCGTTGACCCGGCGTCGGCTCGGATGTTAGACAGCCTGGAGCGACATACGCAATGAGCGTTGCAGAGGACGCAACGCTCGGAGGAATCGGGAGAGGGGATTCGCATGGCAGCCGACGCGACATCCGGGAACGGAACCACGGGCACCGCCGCGGCCGGCCCGGCCGAGGACGCGGTGACGGTCGCGGAGAGGTACGCCGCCGCGCTCGCCGACGAGCGGATCGACTCCCGTTTCAAGGGCCTGCCGCCGGACGCCGCCGGGCTCACCGTGGGTGCTCTCGCCGCCGAGGCCCGGCCTCTCTTCTCCGGCGGGTTCACCACCCCGCTGCTGACGCTCTCCGCCGAGTCGCTCGCCGACAACCTCGCGCTCCTGGAGACGTACACCGAGCGGCACGGCCTGGCCTTCGCGCCGCACGGCAAGACCTCGATGTCCCCGCAGCTCTTCGCCCGCCAGCTCCGGCACGGCGCCTGGGGCATCACCGCCGCCGTCCCGCACCAGGCCCGCGTCTACCGCGACCACGGCATCCGGCGGATCTTCCTCGCCAACGAGGTGGTGGACCCGGTGGCGCTGACCTGGCTGGCGGGCGAGCTGGACGCGGACCCGGAGTTCACCTTCGTCGCGTACGTCGACTCGGTACGCGGGGTCGAGTTGATGGACGAGGCGCTGCGCGCGGCGGGCGCCCGACGCGCGGTGGACGTGGTGGTGGAGCTGGGCGCGGGCGAGGGCGCCCGTACCGGCGTGCGTACGGAGGCGGAGGCCGCGGCGGTCGCGGACGCGGTCGCCGCCGTGTCCACGCTGCGACTGGTCGGGGTCGCCGGCTACGAGGGCGAGGTGCCGAAGGCCACGCCGGAGCGGGTCGCCGACTGGCTGCGCCGACTCGTGGCGCTCGCCGTGGAGTTCGACGAGGCGGGCAGGTTCGACGGACTCACCGGGGGCGAGGAGGTCTTGGTGAGCGCGGGCGGCAGTGCCTGGTTCGACGTGGTCGCCGAGGTGTTCGCCGACATCCCCGAACTGAGCCGCCCGGTCTGCGCGTTGCTGCGCTCGGGGGCGTACGTCTCGCACGACGACGGCCAGTACCGCAATCTCACCCCCTTCAACCGGGTACCCGAGGAAGGGGAGTTGCGGGCCGCCTTCCGGCTGTGGACGCAGGTGGTCTCGCGCCCCACCGACGGCCAGGCGTTCGTCAACGCGGGCAAGCGGGACGCCGCCCACGACCTCCACCTCCCCGAGGCCCAGGTGGTCCGTTCGGCGCGCGACGGATCGGTGCGGCCCGCCACCGGCATCACCGTCACCGGTCTCTCCGACCAGCACGGCTGGCTGGCCACCGAGCCGGGCACCGGCCTCGAGGTCGGCGACTGGGTAGGCCTGGGGCTCTCGCACCCGTGCACCTCCTTCGACAAGTGGCAGCTCATCCCCGTGGTGCGCGAGGACGGCACGGTCGAGGATTACCTGCGCACGTACTTCTGAGCCGCGCCACACCCACCGCACCACCGCAACCGCACCACAGAGCCCCGGGAGGGTCGCCATGGACCTCGTCATCCGCGACGCGCGCGTCATCGACGGCAGTGGGGGTCCGTCCTTCCGGGCGGACGTCGCCGTGGACGGCGGGCGGATCTCCGCGATCCACCCGGAGGGCTCCCCGGGCCCCCGCCCGACCGCCCGCCGCACCCTGGAGGCGGACGGTCTGGCGCTGGCCCCCGGGTTCATCGACATGCACGCCCACAGCGACCTCGCGCTGCTCCGCGACCCCGACCACAGCGCCAAGGCCGCCCAGGGCGTGACGCTCGAAGTCCTGGGCCAGGACGGCCTGTCGTACGCCCCCGTGGACGACCGCACCCTCGCCGAGGTGCGCCGGACCATCGCCGGGTGGAACGGCGACGGCGAGGACCTCGACCTCGACTGGCGGACGGTCGGCGAGTATCTCGACCGCCTTGACGGGAACTTCGGCGGTGAGGGCATCGCCGTCAACGCCGCCTATCTGGTCCCGCAGGGCACCGTCCGGATGTACGCGGTGGGCTGGGAGGACCGCCCCGCGACCGGTGCCGAGCTGGACCGGATGCGTGAACTCGTCGCCCAGGGAATGCGGGAGGGTGCGTTCGGCATGTCGTCCGGCCTGACCTACACCCCCGGGATGTACGCGGACGACGCCGAACTCACCGAACTCTGCCGCGTGGTGGCCGAGCACGGCGGCTACTACTGCCCGCACCACCGCTCGTACGGGGCCGGTGCGCTGGAGGCGTACGAGGAGATGGTGCGGCTCACCCGCAAGGCGGGGTGCGCGCTCCATCTCGCCCACGCCACCATGAACTTCGGGGTGAACGAGGGCCGCGCGCCCGAGCTGCTCGACCTGCTCGACCGGGCGCTGGACGAGGGCGCCGACATCTCCCTGGACACATATCCGTACACACCGGGGTGCACCACGCTGGTGGCGATGCTGCCCAGTTGGGCGAGCGAGGGCGGCCCGGAGGCGACCCTGGCGCGGCTCGCGGACCCGGCCGCCGCCGCGCGGATACGCCACGACCTGGAGGTGACCGGATCGGACGGCTGCCACGGGGTGCCGATCGACTGGGACACCATCGAGATCTCCGGCGTCACCGTCCCCGGGCTCGCCGGGTACGTGGGGCGCACGGTCGCCGCGTCGGCCCGGGAGCGCGGCGAGGAGCCGTGGGCCACCGCGCGGCGGCTGCTCGACCAGGACCGGCTCGGCTCGACGATCCTCCAGCACGTGGGGCACGAGGAGAACGTCCGCCGGATCATGCGCCACCGGGTGCACACCGGCGGCAGCGACGGCATCCTGCGCGGCGACAAGCCGCACCCGCGTGCTTACGGCACCTTCCCGCACTATATCGGCCGGTACGCGCGGGAGTTGGGCGTCCTCTCGCTGGAGGAGTGCGTGGCCCATCTGACCTCCCGTCCGGCGGCCCGGCTGCGGCTGACGGACCGGGGGCTGGTCCGCCCCGGGTACCGCGCCGACCTCGTACTCTTCGATCCTTCGACGGTGGCGGCGGGTTCGACGTTCGAGGCTCCCCGGACCCTGCCGGTGGGCATTCCGTACGTGCTGATCGACGGCCGGTTCGTCATGGAGGACGGCCGCAGGACCCAGGCCCTCGCGGGCCGTTCGGTCCGCTCGACCGCGCGCTGAGCCGACGCGCGCTGAGCCGACACACGCGGAGCCGACGCACGCTGAGCCGACGCGCGCGGGCCCCGGTCCGGGGCCCGGGGCCCGCCGAACACCGCTACCGCGTCACGGCTTGGGCAGGGCGCACCCGGTGCGGGTGAGGTCGATCACGCTGCCGGGTCCGACGCAGGGCACGATGCCGTAGGTCTCCTGGGCGTAGTTGATGCCCTGGCGCACGGTGACCGTGCCGTTGGCGTCGACCTCGCACGGGTTGTTCTCCGTGCACTGCTCCCCGTCCTCGTTGCCGGTGTTGTTGACCGCGACCACCTTGCCGGTGGCGTTGTCGATCACCGGGGAGCCCGAGGTGCCACCGATGGTCTGGCAGGCCGAGGTGTAGCGGACCGAGTCCTTCCAGGTCCACGCGCCTTCCTTGAGGCGGTAGACGAAACCGTCCACCGCGCAGGAGTAGGTCCGCTTCCAGTAGCCGGACGCGACCGTGATCGCGGTGCCCTGGACGGGGTGCGTGGCGGAGAGCTCCAGCGCCTTGATGCCGTAGCTGCTCTCTATCTGGGCGTAGGTGCGGGTGAGTTGGTACAGGGAGATGTCGGTGTCGGTCATCGTGCCGTAGGCGATCTTGCTGGCTCGCAGGGTGCCGACTCCGGTGCCGGCCGCGTTGAGCAGCGTGAAGGAGCGGGTGGACGCGCGGTTCACGATGACCTGCCCGGCGGCCGGGAAGCCCGTCTCCAGGCAGTGCCCGTTGGAGAGGACCAGCGCGGGATCGGTGGACAGGGCGGTGGGGGTACGGACGACGGAGCCGGAACAGTTGCTCAGCGCCACGGTGCCGGCGAATCCGACCGCCTGCACGGCGGCGACGCCCGGGGCCGCGGAGGCGGCGATGCCCGGGGCCGCGGAGGTGGCGATGCCCGGGGCCGCGGAGGTGGCGATGCCCGGGGCCGACTTGCCGACCGACGCGGACGCCGGGGAGGCGCCCGCCCCGGAGTCGGTGGCTGCGACCGCGGGCACCGCGCCGGCGGCGAGAAGCAGGGCGCTCAGGAGCGCGGCGACGAGAGGCTTTTTCATGGGGGGTCCCCTCCGTTGACCTGGTGCGCGGACACGCCGGGGTCGGCGGGCCCGCACACGCGTGACCGGAGATCTTCCGGTCTTGGCATGAGCATGTTCACGTACCGGCCCTCCCCCCACAAGGGGCGAAATCAAGCCGCTGACGGCGGGCCCGGCGCGGCGGAAGACGACCCGATCGGCGCGGCTCGGCACGAGGGAAGGCGACCCGGTCGAGGCGGCCCCGGCGCGGGGAGACGCACAGGTTCCACCGCCTTCGCACGGCATCCGTTCACCCGGCGCCCATGACGCGTTCCACCGCCGGTCGACCGGCTGCCGGACGATCGTCCCTCCGGACACCGCCTCCGACAGGCCCTGCCCCGGCGGGCGGCATCTCCGGCCCCGGGCTGTCCGGCCAGGTCCAGGACGACGCGCGCAGAGAGACGACCGTGACGAACCGGAACACCGCACCCACCCCTGCCCAGCGCCGTGACTCCGTCGGCCGCCGGGGCTTCCTCCGCGGCTCGGCGGGGGCTTCGGCGGCGCTGCTCGCCGCGCCGACGGCGCTCGGTTGGCTGCTCGGCCCCCAGACCGCCTCGGCCGCGGCCACCGCCACGACGGCCGCCAAGCCCGCCAAGGCCGCCGTGTCGGGGCTCGCCTTCATCGACAGCTACCGCACCAACACCATGGACAGCCTCGACCCGGCGGCCAACGCCGGTGTCCGGGTGCTGGCCGGCATGAACCGGATCTGGCGGACCGGCACCACCTGGAACAACGGCTCTGCCGTCCGCCCCGACATCCTGCGCGCCAACATGCGCTACTGCGCCACCGTCACCCGGCACCGGACGGCCGCCCAGGAGCGCGACGCCTTCGTGTACGACCGCCAGCACCAGAGTTACGCGGTCATCGCCGGCCTCGGCCCGCTCGCCGCCCCCTACCTGGCCGGATCGAAGGCCGTCACGTCGGTCGCCACCGCCCCCGTCACCACCCCGCCCACCGCGATCAGCGACACCCTGCCCGCCGGCGCCCCCGCCGGTTCGGCGATCGGCGCGGGCGCCACCGACTCGGCGCTGGGAGCGGTGGTCACCCTCGTCAACACCGTGCGCGGCCCCTACGCCTCCGGGAACCCGGGCAAGTACGCCTACCAGTACCCGCGTCCGTGGCGGATGACCGAGGAGAGCGAGGTCGTCGACACCGGCACGGTCGACGCCCTCGGCTACCCGGTCTACCGCAGCGAGGTCTCCGTCACCCCGCTGCTGTTCCGTCAGCGCGGCCTGTCCCCGGTGGACGACGCCGGCTTCGCGAGCGGCCACACCAACGCCTTCTACCTGGCGGCACTCGCGCTGGCGTACGCCGTCCCGGAGCGCTTCCAGGAGCTGGTCGCCCGCGCCTCGGACCTCAGCCACACCCGGATCGTGGCGGGCATGCACTCCCCGCTCGACGTGATCGGCGGCAGGATCCTGGCCACCGCGCTGGCCGCCGCCACCCTCGCGGACCCTGTGAACGCGGAGCTGAAGGCGACCGCCCGTGCCCAGGCCGCCGCGTACTTCCGCACCGCGACCGGCTCGGCCGACCTGAACGCGTACGCCCACACTCCGGTGGCCGGCTCCCCCGCCGACCCGTACGCCGACCGTGCGGCCAACGCCACCCGCGTCGCCCCCCGCCTCACCTACGTACTGCGGCGCGAGAGCCACGGTGGCCGGGACACCGGTTTCGAGGTCCCCGAGGGTGCGGAGGTATTGCTGGAGACGCGGTTCCCCTACCTCGACGCGGAGCAGCGTCGCGAGGTGCTGCGTACCACCGCGCTGCCCGCCGGTTACGTGCTGCTGGACGGCGACGACCGGTACGGCTCCGAGCCGTGGGGCAGGCTGGACCTCTTCACGGCCGCCGACGGGTACGGCGCATTCGACCACGACGTGACCGTCGGCCCGGACGCCCGGGACGGCGGCTTCGGCGCCCTGGACACCTGGCGCAACGACATCGGCGGACGCGGCGGCCTCACCAAGCGGGGCACCGGCACCCTGGTCCTGACCGGCGCGAACACCTACACCGGCACCACGAACGTGGCCGGCGGCGTGCTGGTCGCCGCGTCCGCCGGAGCCCTCGGCCGGGGCGACGTGACCCTGACCGCCGGCTCCCTGCGACTGGACCCGGCGCGCGGCGGGGTCCGCGTCCGGGGCGGCTACGCCCAGGCGTCCGGCACCGTGCTGGACGTGACGGTCCGTCCCGGCGGGGGCGACGTGCTGGAGGCGGACGGCCGCGTGGTGCTGGGCGACCGGAGCGAGCTCCGGCTGCGACTCGCGGAAGGCTTCGGACGTACCGCCACGGTCCCGGTGATCGGGGCCCGCGCGCTCCAGGGCCAGTTCCGCACCCTCACCGTGGAGGGGGACCGCTACCGCGCCGAGCCCGTGCACACCCGCACCGGCCTGTCGGTACGCCTGACGCGCCGCTGAACGCCTGACGCGCCGCTGGCACCCGGCCGACACGACCAGGAAGCGGCGGCGCCCGGTTCAGCTCCCGGCCGCCGCCGCTTCCCTCGCGTAGGTCACGGCCTGGAGCAGGGAGAGGCCGGGCTCGGCGCGGCGCAGCGCCCTGACCGCTTCGGTGGAGTCGGCGGGTCCCGCGTAGCCGGCCGCCGTGAGCCGGTCCCGCACCCAACGGACGCGCAGCTCCTCCTCGGGGCGGTCGGTGTACCGCCCGACGAGGGCGAGCGCACGCTCCAGGCCGGGCCGGTCGGAGTCCGGCGCCGCTGCCAGTTCCTCGCGCAGCTCGGCGAGAATCCCGTCGGCGTCGTGCAGGACGAGTACGGCGAGGTGGTTCTTCGTGAGGAGGCCCATGCCTGCACTCTTCCCGGGCGGCGCGTCCCCGGTGCGCGGGTTGAGCAACATCTGAGGCGGCACGCTCCGGCCGGGCGACGACCGGACCTCCGTACGGACCGACCGGGCTTCCGTACACACGTGCGCATTCAGGCCCGCCGGTCACGCGCGCGTACGAACGGGTGACCCGGGTGGCGCATCTCACCCGGGTTCGCGGCGCGCACCCGCATTCCAAGCCGCACCACCGGCACGACCGGACGTTCCCACGGCTCACCCGCCCGGCCGCATGGCGATGGAAGCCTCGGCGACCGGCCGGCGCGTCCCCCGGGGCACCGCCGGGCCGTGAGCCCCGAGCACCCCGCGAAACACCGCCGTAAGCTCGCTGACATGCAGGTCATCCAGTCCACGAAGCTCGCCAACGTCTGCTACGAGATCAGGGGCCCCGTGCTGGAGGAGGCGATGCGGCTGGAAGCGGCCGGTCAGCGCATCCTCAAGCTGAACACGGGCAACCCGGCGGCGTTCGGTTTCGAGTGCCCGCCCGAGATCCTCGAAGACATCCTGCGCAACGTCGCGGGGGCGCACGGATACGGCGACGCGAAGGGCCTGTTGTCCGCGCGCCGGGCTGTGATGCAGCACTACCAGACCAAGGGCATCCCGCTGGACGTCGAGGACATCTACCTCGGCAACGGCGTCTCCGAGCTGATCCAGATGTCGATGCAGGCGCTGCTGGACGACGGCGACGAGGTCCTCGTACCGGCGCCCGACTACCCGCTCTGGACCGCCTCGGTCTCGCTGGCGGGCGGTACGGCGGTGCACTACCGCTGCGACGAGCAGGCCGACTGGATGCCGGACCTCGCCGACATCGAGCGGAAGATCACGGACCGCACCAAGGCCATCGTGATCATCAACCCGAACAATCCGACCGGCGCCGTCTACGACGACGAGATGCTGCGCGGCCTGACGGAGATCGCCCGCCGCCACGGCCTGGTCGTCTGCTCCGACGAGATCTACGACCGCATCCTCTACGACGGCGCCACCCACACCCCGACCGCGGCGATCGCCCCGGACCTGCTGGTCCTCACCTTCAACGGCCTGTCCAAGAACTACCGGGTGGCCGGTTACCGCTCCGGGTGGCTGGCGGTGTGCGGGCCGAAGGAGCACGCCTCCTCGTACATCGAGGGGCTGACCATCCTCGCCAACATGCGGCTCTGCGCCAACATGCCGGCCCAGCACGCGGTGGCCACGGCGCTCGGCGGCCGGCAGTCGATCGACGATCTGGTGCTGCCGGGTGGCCGGATTCTGGAGCAGCGGGACGTGGCGTACGACCTGCTGACGCAGATCCCCGGGGTGACCTGCGTGAAGCCGAAGGGCGCCCTGTACCTCTTCCCCCGGCTCGATCCGAAGGTCTACAAAATCAAGGACGACCGGCAGATGGTGCTCGACCTGCTGCGGGCCGAGAAGATCATGGTGGTGCACGGCACCGGGTTCAACTGGCCGGAACCCGACCATTTCCGGGTGGTCACGCTGCCCTCGGCGGAGGACCTCAGGGACGCGGTGACGCGGATCGCGCACTTCCTGGACGGCTACAGCCAGCCCTGAGCGCCTCCCCACCGTGAGCGTGGGCCCGCGGGCAGGGCGATCGGGCCGGTCGGCCCGGGCAGCCGTCTCAGACGGTCGGGACCAGGCGGGCCACCGCCGACAGGGCCTCGGCGTGCGCGTCCATGCGTTCCGCCGCGAGGATCGCCGCGGCGGTGTCGGCGCGCGACGCCGCCACCACGAGTGCCCGCCCCGCGAGGGCGTGGGCGCGACGGTGCAGGACGGCGGGCGAGGCGTCGATCAGCCCGGCGTGCCGGGCCGGGGGTGCGCCGCGCAGCCGGGACACCTGCTCGGCGATACGGTCCCCGGCGGCGTCGAGGCCCAGTTCGTCGGTGACGGAGAGCAGTGCGGCGAGGTGACCGGCGAGCTGGATGTCCAGCTCCTCCTCGCGGCTGCGGTGCGGGAATCCGGCGGTGTCGGCCGGCGTGTGGACCGAGGGGGTACGGATCGGCTCGTACATGGGTGGCCTCCAGGTTCTGCTGGATAGCCATCCTATCTTGGAATCAGTCTAAAGTTGTGCCCGATCCGCCAAGCATGAGGGCGGGGGGACGCGTGCGCCGCTCGCGTCCCCCCGCCCTCCGGCGACCCGGTGCGGGCCGCCGTCCGGATCAGGCCGCCGGCTTGCGGACCCGGACGGTCGCCGTGGCACCGCTCGCGAGATGCAGGTCGTCGCCCGCGTAGCCGATCTCGTACACCACCTCGCCGTTGGCGCCGGGGATGTCGTCGACGATGAAGGAGCCGTCCGCCGCGACGGCGGCCGACGTCAGCGCGTAGCTGCCCTTCTTGTCGGTCCGCACCACCGAGAGCGTGATCCCGGCGGGCAGCGCGCGGCCCTGCCCGGTGAGGGTGCCGGTGATCCGCAGCCCCACCCCCTTGGTGCCCTCGGCCGGGGCGGTCAGCGCGATCGCGGTCGGCGCCTTCGCCACCACGGTCTCCAGGGAGACGTCCTCGGTCGGGCGGTGGGTCAGGTCACCGGTGAACGAGACCGTGTACGTGGCCGGGCCGACCACCGACGGCACGTCCAGCACGGTGAACGTCCCGTCGGCGTCGACCTCGGCGGCGGCGAGCGTACGGTCACCGTTGGCATCGTGGCGTACGGCCGTCACCTTGACCGGCTGCGCGGGTGCGGGCCCGTCGATCTCCAGTCGGCCCCGGATGCCGAGGGGCTCGCCGACCACGGGCTGCGAGACGTTCGTGGCGAGCGCACCGGTGAAGCGGGTGTCGTACTGGGCGGCGGGCGGCCGGATGACGTGCAGCCAGTACTCGTACCCGCTGCCGCCGTTGGTGACGGCGAAGAGGCGGGAGCCGTCCTCGGACCAGGCGAGTCCGCGCGGCTGGACCTTGTTCCCGTCGAGTGCGCCCTCGAAGGCGAACTCCAGCGGGGGCGTGGCGTCCGTCGGGTCGGCGGCCTGGATCAGCAGGTCGGCGGTGGAGCCGGTGGCGGCGGCGCCGCGGGCGATGTACTTACCGTCGCCGCTGAAGGCGACCGCGCTGGCCACGGCCCCTTCGGGGAGCGGCTGGTAGGCCGCGGAAGCGTCCGAGAGGTCGTCCGCGTTCAGCAGCCGGGTGCCGGTACGGGCGTCGGCGACGGCGATCCGCTCACCGTCCGGGGACTGGGCCACGTCCCGCATGTCCAGGCCCCCCTGTCCGGCGCCGTCGGCGAACCGGCGCTCGGCGGTGCGGACCAGGCTGGTCCCGCTCGCGTCGAAGACGGCGAGGTGCGGGTCGGTCACGGCGGTTCCCCGGGGCTGGGCCATGACCAGCCGGTCCGGGATCTGCGGGGTGCTGAAGAGCCGCAGCCGGCCGGTGTCGTTCCAGCCCGTCGAGACGTGCGTACCGTCGCCCGCCCCGTACACGGTGTAGGTCCGGTTGTCGCAGTCGCTGTCGCTGTTGGTCCCGGTGTACCAGAACCGGCCGCCCGCGTAGCCGGTGTCCCGGGGGCAGTACACGTCGTACGTTCCGTACACCCGGCCGGTGCGGGCGTAGGTGGTGGTGTCGAACGAGATCACGCCCGACGTCTGGCTGACCTCCAGCGTGGAGCCGTCCGAGCTGAGGGCCATGGTGGACGGCACGTCGTCCGTCGTCAGGGTGGTGACCTTGTCGCCGTCGAAGTCGTAGACCTGGACCGAACCCGTACCGCTGGTCCGGCGGTCGTCGGTGACGTAGACGCGCTGGTGGACCGAGTCGACGACCAGCGAACCGAAGGAGCTGATCGGCAGTTTGACGACCTGCTCCCCGGCCGTCCCGGTACCGGCGGCCTGCGCGGCGGGCACGCCCAGCGCGGTCAGCGCGACGGCTCCCAACGAGAGTGCGGCGACCGCGGCGGCGGCCCGCGAGCGTAGCTTCGAGTTCCTCAACGTACATCCCCCACAGACGTGTTGACGCCTCCGGGCGACTCCCGGAAGCGCGCGGGAAACAGGTAACTACCGTGAACGCCTCGCACGCAAGGGATTACTGAAAACCGGCGTGTCACGCACTCGGACGACACGTCCCGAACGACGCGGCCCCCGGAACCGTGATGGTTCCAGGGGCCGTTCACGCCTTCACTGCGGGAGTCTCACCGTGGGTCATCCCAGGCGCTGCACCAACGCCCGGTACTCGTCCCACAGTTCCTTCGGCGTGTGGTCGCCGAAGGTGTTGAGGTGCTCGGGGACCAGCGCCGCCTCCTCGCGCCAGACCTCCTTGTCGACGGTGAGCAGGAAGTCCAACTCGGCTTCGGAGAGCCCGAGTCCGTCGGTGTCGAGCGAGCCCTTGGCCGGAAGGATGCCGATCGGCGACTCGACGCCCTCCGCCGTGCCCTCCAGTCGTTCCACGATCCACTTGAGCACCCGGCTGTTCTCGCCGAACCCGGGCCAGACGAACCGGCCCGCGTCGTCCTTGCGGAACCAGTTCACGTAGTAGATCTTGGGCAGCTTCGACTGGTCGGGCTTGTCCGCGCCCACCTTGATCCAGTGGTTCATGTAGTCGCCCATGTTGTAACCGCAGAACGGCAGCATGGCGAACGGGTCGCGGCGCAGCTCGCCGACCTTGCCCTCGGCGGCGGCGGTCTTCTCGGAGGCGACGTTGGCGCCGAGGAAGACGCCGTGCTGCCAGGTGAAGGACTCGGTGACCAGCGGTACGGCGGTGGCGCGACGGCCTCCGAAGAGGATGGCCGAGATCGGCACACCCTTCGGGTCCTCCCACTCCGGGGCGATGATCGGGCACTGGCCGGCCGGCACGGTGAAGCGGGCGTTGGGGTGGGCGGCGGGGACGCCGGACGCGGGCGTCCAGTCGTTGCCCTTCCAGTCGGTGAGGTGCGCGGGCGGCTCCTCGGTCATGCCCTCCCACCAGACGTCGCCGTCGTCGGTGAGCGCGACGTTGGTGAAGACGGAGTTGCCCCACATCGTCTTCATGGCGTTGGCGTTGGTGTGCTCGCCGGTACCGGGCGCGACGCCGAAGAACCCGGCCTCGGGGTTGATCGCGTAGAGCCGGCCGTCCTCGCCGAAGCGCATCCAGGCGATGTCGTCGCCGATCGTCTCGACGCTCCAGCCGGAGATGGTGGGCTCCAGCATCGCGAGGTTGGTCTTGCCGCAGGCGCTCGGGAACGCGGCGGCGACATACTTCGACTCGCCACGCGGCGGCGTGAGTTTGAGGATCAGCATGTGCTCGGCGAGCCAGCCCTCGTCGCGCGCCATGACGGAGGCGATGCGCAGCGCGTAACACTTCTTGCCCAGCAGGGCGTTGCCGCCGTAGCCGGAGCCGTACGACCAGATCTCGCGGTCCTCGGGGAAGTGCGAGATGTACTTGGTGGTGTTGCACGGCCACGGTACGTCCCGCTCCCCCTCCGCGAGCGGGGCGCCGAGGGTGTGGACCGCCTTGACGAAGAAGCCGTCGGTGCCGAGTTCGTCGAGGACCTCCTGCCCCATCCGCGTCATGGTGCGCATGGAGACGGCGACGTACGCGGAGTCGGTGAGCTCCACGCCGATCGCGGAGAGCGGGGAGCCGACCGGGCCCATGCAGAAGGGCACGACGTAGAGGGTCCGGCCGCGCATCGATCCCCGGAAGACGCCCTGTTCGCCGGAGAAGATCTCCCGCATCTCGGCGGGGTCCTTCCAGTGGTTGGTCGGGCCCGCGTCCGACTCCTTCGCGGAGCAGATGAAGGTGCGGTCCTCGACGCGGGCGACGTCGCTCGGGTCGGAAGCGGCGTAGTAGGAGTTCGGGCGCAGCGTCGCGTCCAGCCTGGTGAAGGTGCCCTTGGCGACGAGCTCCTCGCACAGGCGCTCGTACTCGGCTTCTGAGCCGTCGCACCAGACCACACGGTCCGGCTGGGTGAGGGCCGCGATCTCGTCGACCCAGGAGACGAGCTCCTGGTGCCGGGTGGGAAGAGGGGAGGGAGCCGCGTTGTCGCGCGCCACGATCGCTCCTTGTCGAGGGTGGATTGCCGTTGATGCCCCGTGGGGGCTTCGACCCGGACGCTTCGACTGCGTCATCCCTGGCGCTCATCCGGTGCCGACCGCACTCATTTGATCATCCGACGCTACCGCCCATCTGTCCAGAGGGCCTCACATGTGAGCATGGCCACTCGGAGCGTGAGCATGGACGCCCCCGGAAAGGGCCTCGCGGCGTGGCCGTGGGCGCCCGGAGGGTGAGCCTCGACACTCGTAGGCGGTACTTACGGAGGCGTAGGTAGCATGCGGACATGACTGCTGCCGGTGCGTCCGCACCCGAAACCGCCGTCCTGGACGCCGAGCCGCTCAAGCCACGGATGCGCGGCTGGCTGCACGCCGGCATGTTCCCCGCGGTGGTGGTCGCCGGACTGGCACTCATCACGCTCACGGACAGCACCAAGGGGCGGGTCGCCTGCGCGGTGTACATCCTCAGCGCCTGCCTGCTCTTCGGCGTGAGCGCGGTCTACCACCGCGGCACCTGGGGCCCGCGCGGCGAGGCGGTGCTCCGGCGGCTGGACCACGCGAACATCTTCCTGATCATCGCGGGCACGTACACACCGCTCACCCTGCTCCTGCTGCCGGATTCCACCGGGCGGCCCCTGCTGTGGGCGGTGTGGGCGGCGGCGCTGGCGGGGATCGCGTTCCGGGTGTTCTGGGTCGGCGCCCCGCGCTGGCTGTACACGCCCTGCTACATCGCGATGGGCTGGGCGGCGGTCTTCTTCCTGCCGGACTTCATGCGGGCGGGCGGCGTCGCCGTACTGGTCCTGGTCGTCGTCGGCGGACTGCTCTACAGCGCGGGCGGCGTGATCTACGGCCTCAAGCGCCCCAACCCCTCGCCGCGCTTCTTCGGCTTCCACGAGGTCTTCCACTCGCTGACCCTCGCCGCGTTCGCCGCGCACTACGTGGCCATCTCGCTCGTCGCCTACCAGCACGTCTGACCGGCCCGGCGGCCCTCAGCCCGGCCCTCGCGCAGGCCACCGGCCACCCCGCCATCGCCGACGACTCCGGCCTCTGCGTCGACG
>NZ_JBSFVR010000158.1:0-16566 GCF_053592415.1 Streptomyces sp. NPDC002690
GGGCGGGAGCGACGGGAACGGGCGGTGGGCCACCGGGGGTTCCGGTGGCCCACCGCCCGTTCGTCGTCCAGGGACTTACCCGTTCCCGGCGGCCAGCAGCCGGGCGAGTTCCAGCCGCTTGATCTTGGTGGTCGCGGTCTGCGGGAGATCGTCCAGTTTCCACTGCACCGGTTCGCCCATCGGCGGCAGGGTGGCCACCGCCCGTTTCCAGGCCACCGGGTCCAGCGGCCTGTCGTCCTTGGTGCACACCACGGGCACCGCCCTGCCGTCGGCGCCGGGGACGATGATGACCTCGGTGAGTTCCGCCAGTTTCCCGAAGAGCGTGTCCTCGGCGGCGAGCGTGCTGCCGAACCCCTCGATGAGGTCGACCTCGCGGTCCAGCAGGTGTACGCAACCCCACTTGGTGCGGTAGCCGACGTCACCCATCCGCCACCAGCCGTCCTTGGACACCTGGGCGTCGTAACGCTCCTGCTCGCCGAGGTAGGTGACGACACGTCCGTCACTGCGGACCTCGATGTGGCCCGGGTTCCGCTCGGACGGCGGGTTTCCGTCGCGGCTGACCACCCTGACTTCCGTCATGCCGGGGAAGGGAAGGCCGACGCAGCGGCCGTCGTCGTCCGGCGTGCGGCGCCGGCTGAAGCCGCGGACCACCGCCGGGCCCACCTCGCTCTGTCCGTAGAGCTGGCCGAAGAACGGCGATCGGCGCGTGGTGGCCCTGAGCAGGCGGTGCACGGTGCGCGGGTGGATCGCGTCGAAGGTGCTGCTGAACAGCTTGACGTTGGACAACGGCCCTCGCGGGTCGTCCGCCAGTTCCTCCCACGCCATGTAGGAGTTGGGGTGCGCTTCCAGGATGCCCGGCTTCACCCGGGCGAACAGGTCCCCGATGAGCTTCGGGTCCGACCCCCGCAGGACCACCAGCGGAAAGCCGCGGTACAGCGCGATGGCGAGCGCGGTGATGAGCCGGGAGTGCACGAAGGAGACGTGGATCGCGATGGTCTCGCGGCCCGGGACCAGCGGCCTGATGACGGAGGCCTGGGGGCGGTAGCGCGACTCCAGGCTGAAACCGGTGTGCACGGCCAGCTTGGGAGTGCCGGTGGTTCCCGACGTGTGGGTGATCAGTGTCGGATGGTCCGCGGGCATGATGACCGGGGTGACCCGTTCCGCCCCGGCCAGCGAGCGCAGTTCGACGGCGTCCCGGTAACTGCCGGAGGTGAGCACCACCCGCTCGGCGAGGTCGAAGACCTCGGCGGGCAGCTCGTTCTCCAGCTTGTCCTGGTCGGTGATCAGGAACGGCCGGTCGGTGCGGCGTACCAGTTCGGCGGCGGTCTCGCCGTCCAGTTTTGGCGACAGCAGCACGGGGACGGCACCGATACGGGTCGCCGCACAGGCCAGCAGGGTGATGTCGAAGCCGTCGGATTTGTAGACGACCACGCGCCCCCCGGGGCGCACCTTCGCGGCCCACAGCCGCGAGGCGATGTCGTCCACCAGGTCCGCCACCTCGGCGATGGTCGCCCGGCGGCCCAGTTCCGGGGCTATGTCGAGATCGTGGTCCAGGATGAGGACGTTCGCCCCGTGGCGGGAGGCGGCCCGCTCGAAAAGCCTCCCGAGTTGAATGCCCTGGTTTCCGATACGTTGAAGAAGCACCTGCCCGCCCTCTCAGCCGCAGCTACCTGATTTCGGCCATTGACATGGATGGTTCGGCCGGCACGCATCCGTGCCGGACCCGGCCCGGCGGCTCACTGCTTTTCGACGACGACCTTGATGCGCTCCAGGGTGACGGCGAGGTCGCCGGCGATCTTGTCGCCCCATTCCTCGAAGAACCGGCCCTTCCGGGTCTCGTCCATCTCCGAGGTGATCCCGACGATGCCCTCGGTGGCGGCGTCCATCCGGAAGTGGTGGACCAGCACACTGCCCCCGTCGGCCTCCCTGATGTCGAAGCCCCAGACGCTCTCCTGCTTCCGGCCCGCGCTGTCGCGCATCGCCCAGCGGAAGGTGCTGTCCGGCTCGGCGGTGACGACCTCGGAGAAGGTGGTCCAGGCTCCCCGGACGACGGGCGCCCAGGCGACGACTCCCGGGTCGCGGAGGTTCTCCCCCCGGAACACCGCGCCCGCCGTGGCCGGCTCGCCGGTGATCCACTCGCCGCCCTGGCATTCGGGACTCCACTCCCCACTGCGTGGGAGATCGCTGATCACCGAATAGATCTCCTGCGGCGTGGCCGAGATCTCGATCTCGGCTGCGGCGCGGAAAAGCGGCTGGTTCTCATTGGTGGTTTCGCCCATGGCAGGAATGGTGCAGAGCCGTCGCGGCACGGGTCAAAGGGCGGCTCACGGGTACGTCAAGTTGCACGGACCAGGCGTGGGCAAAGGCCTCTCACCGCCCGGCGGGGAGGTCCCGGGCGAAGTGGAGGGCGACGATCGCCATGCGCGCCGCGTGGTAGAAGCGGTGGGCACCGTGGTTGGAGACCCCCGAGTCGAGCTCGATACGGACGCATCCGGCTCGGCGCGCCCGGTCCTCCAGTTCGGCCATCAGCAGGCCGCCGATGCCGCCCGAGCGCGCCCCGGGGGCGGTGACCAGGTCGTCGACGAAGAGAATCCGCCCGCGACTGGTCGCCAGGACCCGGTGAGCGGCGACCGCGAGACAGCGGCCGCCTCCGTAGGCGGCGGTGAAGACGAGCCCCTGCGTGTGGGCTTCGGCGGCGAACTCCGCGAAGCCGGCGGGTGTCAGATCCGGCCTCAGGGCACGGATCAGCGGGGCGACGTCGGCGGTCATGGCCCAGTCGCCCGGCACTATGTCGGTCATGGTCGGTTCCACGGCGAGGACACTACGCACCGCGGGCCCGGCGCGGCGGTGATTCCCGGCCGTCCCTTCCCGCTGGAACGGAAAGAGGACTCCCGCGGTGACGGAAGGAACCGGCCCCCGCCGCCCCTCCGCGGACGGAGGAACGGCGGGGACCGGCACACCCGGTACGTACCCCGGGAGCGGCTCCTACCGGTGCGCGTACCAGCTCGCCGCCGGGAGAAGCTTCTCGTTGTAGTCGAAGAGTGCCTGGTTCTCCCACGCGTTGCCGGAGGACGGGTCGGCGGGGTCCCAGCCGCTGCCGGTGACGGCGGTCCAGCCGGGCTCCCAGTAGACGGCGCCCAGGCCCCGGCCGTTCGGGACCGCTTCGACGACGTTCAGCACGTCGCGGAAGTTGGCGGCCTGGCCGGCCGGGGTGGCGGGGTAGCCGGTGACGAGTTGGTCGGCGGTGGCGATGTTGTTCTCCAGGCCGTCCTTGTCGGCCAGGGTGTGGGCGTACGCGGTCTCGGCGACCAGGACCGGCTTGCCGTACCGGGAGGCCGCGTCGTCCAGGTTGGTCTGGAGGTCGGAGAGCGCGCCGTGCCAGTAGCCGTAGTACGAGAGGGCGATGACGTCGAACGGCACACCGTAGGCGACGGCGTTGTCGAACCACCAGCGGGTGCCCGCGTTGTCTCCGCCCTTGGCGAGGTGCAGGGCGACCTTGGTGCAGGAGGAGACGGCCTTGGCGGCGTTGGCGCCGGAGGTGAGGAGTCCGGCCAGCTGGGACCAGTTGTCCGTGGAGCCCTCGGGCCAGAGCATTCCGGCGTTGATCTCGTTGCCGATCTGGACCATGTCGGCGGTGGTGCCCTGCGCCTTGAGGGCGTTGAGCACGTCGTACGTGTGGTTGTACACGTCGGTCTTCAGCTGGGTGTAGCCGTGTCCGGCCCAGGCGGCGGGCTTGTTCTGCTTGCCGGGGTCGGCCCAGGCGTCGGAGTAGTGGAAGTCGACGAGGATCTTCATGCCGAGGGCCTTGGCCCGCTTGGCCATGGCGAGGACGTGGGCCTTGTCGTTGTAGCCGTCCGCCGGGTTCACCCACACCTTGAGACGTACGTAGTTCATGCCGGCGGAGTTGAGCAGGGCCAGGGCGTCACCCGCGGTGCCGCTCGCGTTGCGGTAGACGGCGCCGTGGGCCTCGTTCTTCGGGAGGGTGGAGAGGTCGCCGCCCTTGACGCTGAGGCCGGTGGTTCCGGAGGTGAAGGCGATGTCGTCGAAGTTGGCCCATTCCCCGGCGTGCGCGTCGGAGTTGAGGCTGATCGTGCAGGCGCCGCCGGTGACCTTGACGGAGGTCACCAGGCGTATCCAGGCACCGTTGGCGGTGGGCGGCAGGTCGGTGCGCTGTTCGGCGGAGCCGCAGTTGCGCAGGGCGATGTAGGCGGAGTTCTGGCCGCCGCTGGAGCGGACCCAGGCGCTGAGGGTGTACGTGCCGTTGGTCAGCCCGGAGAGGTACTGGTACGTCTCCACCTTGTAGGCGGAGGCCGACCAGTGGCTGAGCCTGGTGGAGCCCGCGTGGCCGCCGGCCTCCGTGAAGGAGGCGGCGCTCTGGCCGCCGGCGGAGTAGGCGGTCCAGCCGGTGGCGCCCGATTCGAAGCCGGCGTTGGTGACGGTGGCCGCCGCGTGGGCCGCCTGGGCGGGGAGCCCGGCGAGCATCAGCCCGCCGAGCGCGGTCAGCGCGGCGGCGGCTCTGCGTCCGCCGCGCGGGGTGCGGCGGACCGTTCCCGGTAGCGCTCTCGTGCCGTACAGCGCTCTTGCGAGCAGCGTCTTTCCGTACATCGTCGATGTCCCTTCGACCGTTGCGCGGGATACGGGGATGGTGCGGGGGGTTACGCGGTGCCGGTGGTACGTGGTGCGGATGGTGCTGGTGGCACGTGGTGCGGATGGTGCTGGTGGCACGTGGTGCTGGTGGTGCGTCCTCAGGCGTCGAGCCGTACGACGCGGACCGCGCCCGCCGGGACGGCGAGGTGTCCGGCGGCGGGCTCGCCGGTGAGGAGTTCGGTGCCGGGGGTGTCCAGCGGCACCTTGGTGTCGCCCCCGGTGTGGTTGATGACGAAGAGGTAGCTGCCCCTCTCCCCGGTGCGGCGGACCACCTCCACGTCGTGCGGGAGCGAGGTGCGCGGGGCGATCCGGGCGTCCGCGCAGGCGCGGTCCAGGACGGTGTCCAGGCCGGGGCCGGAGAGCCGGGTGGAGACGTACCAGGCGGTGCCGTCGCCGAGGCGGTTGCGGGTGACGGCGGGGCGTCCGGCGGCGACTCCGTCCGTGTACGACCAGACCGTCTCGGCGCCGCGCGGGACGACCACGTCCGACCAGAGGTCGCCGGTGAGCGCGGGGCCCTCGGGAGCGCCTTCCGGAGTGATGAGGCGGACGGTGTCCCCCTCGCCGAGCGGGGAGAACTCCTCGACGGTCAGCCCGAGGACGTCCCGCAGTACACCGGGGTAGTCGCCGGGGTGGACGTTGTCGTCGGCGTCCACGATGCCGGAGAAGTACGAGACGACGAGGGTGCCGCCGCCTTCGACGTATCGCCGCAGGTTCTCGCCCGCCTGCTCGGTGGCGAGGTAGAGGGCGGGTACGACGACCAGCGGGTAGGCCGAGAGGTCGGCCTCGGGGTGGGCGAAGTCCACGGTGAGGTGGCGGTCGTAGAGCGAGAGGTAGTACGCGTCGGCGCGCTCGCGGGCGTCGTGGTCCTGGCTCGGGCGCCACTCCAGGGACTGGGCCCACCAGGACTGCCAGTCCCAGACCATCGCGGCGTCGGCGACCGTGCGGGTGCCCCGGATCTCGTCGAGGAGACCGAGGTCCGCGCCGAGGCGGCTGACCTCGCGCCAGATCCGGGTGTCGGTGCCGCCGTGCGGAAGCATCGCGGAGTGGAACTTCTCGGCGCCGCCGCGGGACTGCCGCCACTGGAAGAACATCGCGCCGTCCGACCCGCGGGCCACGTGCGCGAGGCTGTTGCGGGCCATCTCGCCGGGGCGCTTCGCGGGGTTGCGGGGCTGCCAGTTGACGCCGCTGGTGGAGTGTTCGAGGAGCAGCCAGGGGGCGCCGCCCGCGACGGATCGGGTGAGGTCGGCGGCCATGGCGAGGTTGACATGGGTGCGGCGGCCGTCGGTGATCAGGTAGTGGTCGTTGGTGACGAGGTCGACCTCGCGGCCCCAGGCCCAGTAGTCGATGGAGTCGCACTGGCTGAGCGCGGTCATGAAGTTGGTGGTGACGGGGATGCCCGGGGCGAGCCGGTGCAGGATGTCGCGTTCGGCGGTGAAGTTCTCCCGCAGGGTGGCGTCGGCGAAGCGGCGGTAGTCCAGCTGCTGGGAGGGGTTGCCGACGGTGGGGGTGGTGCGCGGCGGGTCGATCTCGTCGAGGGTGCGGTAGCGCTGGCCCCAGAACGCGGTGCCCCAAGCCTTGTTCACGGCTTCCACCGAGCCGTGGCGGGCGGTGAGCCAACGCCGGAAGTGGGCGGCGCAGTTGTCGCAGTAGCAGGCGGAGACGGGTACGCCGTACTCGTTGTGGACGTGCCAGAGGGCGAGGGCGGGGTGGCCGGCGTAGCGACGGCCGAGCTCCTCGGTGATGCGGGCGGCGGCGGCGCGGTAGTCGGGGTTGCTGTGGCAGATGGCGCCGCGTGAGCCGAAGGCGTACCTGACCCCGTCGCGGTTCACCGGGAGCGCCTCGGGGTGGGCGCGGTAGAACCAGGCCGGCGGGACGACGGTCGGGGTGCCGAGGTCGACGCGGATGCCGCCCTCGTGGAGCAGGTCGATCACGCGGTCGAGCCAGCCGAAGTCGTGGACGCCGGGTTCGGGTTCGAGCAGCGCCCAGGAGAAGATCCCGATGCTGACCATGGTCACGCCGGCCTCGCGCATGAGCCGCACGTCCTCGGGCCAGATCTCCTCGGGCCACTGCTCCGGGTTGTAGTCGCCGCCGAAGGCGAGCCGGTCCAGACCTCGGGGAGCGGTGTGGGGCATGGGGGTCTCCTGGCGTTCTCGGCGGTGACGACGGTCGCCCGTCGCCGGGGCACGGCGACGGCCCGTCACCGGGCGGTACGGATACACCTCGACCGGACGGGCCTCCCGTGGGCAGCCACCCTGCGACGACGCCTCTCGGGACCCTTCTGTGCACGACTCTGGGAACGTGCACACCACCGGTCTGCGGTGTGGAGCCAAGATAACCGCACAGTTACAACCATTGACAAGTGTCGGTTCCGTTTCTCTACTGTGAACGCTCACAGCGCAGTTCCCGCGCTGCACCCTCGGTTCTCGTCAGGGGAAATCCATGAAGCACCGCAACGTCGCGTTGTCCACGGCCGTCGTCCTCGCCGCCTCCGCCCTCCTCTCCGGCTGCGGCTCGTCGGACGACGGAAAGGGGGACGCGCCCGCCGCCGCGGGTCCCGCCCAGCTCACGTACTGGTCCTGGGCGCCCGGCCTCGACAAGGTCGCGGACATCTGGAACAAGGGCGAGGGCAAGAAGGAAGGCATCACGGTCACGGTGAAGAAGCAGGCGTCGGGCGACGACCTGGTCACCAAGATCATCACCGCGGCCAAGGCGCACAAGGCCCCCGACCTGGTGCAGGCGGAGTACCAGGCACTGCCCACGCTGGTCTCCAACGACGTCCTCGCGGACATATCGAAGGAGGCGGGCGACGCCGAGAGCGCGTTCGCGGACGGGATATGGCAGCAGGCGACGCTGGGGACGGACGCCCTGTACGCGCTGCCGCAGGACTCCGGCCCGCTGATGTTCTACTACCGCGAGGACCTGTTCAAGAAGTACGGGCTGACGGTCCCGACCACCTGGGACGAGTTCGCCGAGACGGCCCGCGCGCTGAAGAAGAAGTCGCCGGACACCGACCTGACGACGTTCTCTTCGAACGACTCCGGACTCTTCGCGGGCCTCGCCCAGCAGGCCGGCGCGAAGTGGTGGACGACCTCCGACGAGTCCTGGAAGGTCGCCATCGACGACCCGGCCACGCAGAAGGTCGCCGACTTCTGGGGCGGCCTGGTGAAGGAGGGGGCGATCGACAACCAGCCGATGTACACCCCGGCCTGGAACAAGGCGCTCGACACCGGAAAGCAGATCGCCTGGGTCAGCGCGGTCTGGGCCCCCGGCACCCTGACCACGGCGGCGCCCGACACGGCGGGCAAGTGGGCCATGGCCCCGCTCCCCCAGTGGACGGCGGGCGAGAACGTCACCGGCAGCTGGGGCGGTTCCTCCACCGCCGTCACCAACGACTCGAAGAACAAGGGCGCGGCGGCGAAGTTCGCGAAGTGGCTGAACACCGACCCCGCCGCGCTCGCCGCGCTGGTGAAGGAGTCCGGCATCTACCCCGCCGCGACCGCCGCGCAGACCGGGGGCGCGCTCTCCGAGGCCCCGGCGTACTTCTCCAACCAGCCGGACTTCTACACCACGGCGGCGGAGATCGCGAAGGGCACCGCACCCGCGGCCTGGGGCCCCAACGTCAACGTCGCGTACACCGCCTTCAAGGACGAGTTCGCCAAGGCCGCCAAGGACAAGTCCGACTTCGGCGCGGCGCTGACCGCGATGCAGGACGCCACGGTCGCCGACCTGAAGAAGCAGGGCTTCGGAGTCTCCGAGTGACACGCGCACGCCGCAGGGGGTCGTACAGGGTCAAGAGCGCCCCGTACGGCTTCCTGGTCCCCGCCTCCCTGCTCTTCCTGCTCTTCTTCGCCCTGCCCATCGGCTACGCGCTCTATCTCAGCTTCCGCAGGACCGAGGTCAAGGGACTCGGCCTCGGCAAGGGCGCCCGCGACGAGGTCTGGGCCGGCGTCGCCAACTACACCGACGCCCTCTCCGACTCCGAGCTGCTGCACGGCGCGCTGCGCATCCTGGGCTACGGCCTGATCGTGGTGCCCGTGATGCTGGGCCTCGCGCTGCTGTTCGCGCTGCTGCTGGACACCGAGCGGGTCCGGCTGCGCGGCTTCACCCGGCTGGCGATCTTCCTGCCGTACGCCATCCCGGGTGTGGTGGCCGCCCTGATGTGGGGTTTCCTCTACCTGCCCGACGTCAGCCCGTTCTTCTGGGTGCTGGACCGGCTCGGGCTGCCTCAGCCGGACCTGATGGACGGCGGGCCGCTCTACGGCGCCCTCGCCAACATCGCGGTCTGGGGCGGCACCGGCTTCAACATGATCGTCATCTACACCTCCCTCCGGGCGATCCCCGCCGAGGTCTTCGAGGCGGCCCGGCTGGACGGCTGCTCGCAGTGGCAGACCGCCCTGCGGATCAAGATCCCGATGGTGGCGCCCTCGCTGGTGCTGACGTTCTTCTTCTCGATCATCGCCACGCTCCAGGTGTTCAGCGAGCCCACCACGCTCAAGCCGCTCACCAACTCCCTCTCCACCACCTGGAGTCCACTGATGAAGGTCTATCAGGACGCCTTCGTCAACAACGACATCTACGCGGCGGCGGCCCAGGCGGTCATCATCGCCGTCGCCACCCTCGCCCTGTCCTTCGGCTTCCTCAGGATGGCCAACTCCCGTAGCAAGCAGGGTGATGCACGATGAGCACGCAGACCCTCCCGGCCTCCGCCCCGACGTCCCGGGCCTCCCGGGCCTCCCGGGCCTCCCGGGCCGGCCGTGGCCCGCGGCGCTTCGCCGCGATCCCCACCGCGGCGCTGCTGCTGGGCGCCGTCTACTGCCTCCTGCCGGTGCTCTGGGTGGTCGTGGCGTCGACCAAGTCCGGCAGCGAGCTCTTCTCCACCTTCACCTTCCTGCCCGGCTCCGGATTCACGGACAACGTCGCCGACCTCTCTTCGTACCGCGACGGCGTCTACTGGAAGTGGATGGGCAACTCGGCCCTGTACGCCGGGGTGGGCGCCCTGCTCTCGACGTCGGTGTCGGCCGTCTCCGGGTACGCCCTGGCGGTGTACCGCTTCCGGGGCCGGGAGACGATCTTCAACATCCTGCTGGCGGGGGTGCTGATGCCGCCGGTGATCCTGGCGGTCCCGCAGTACCTGCTGATGGCGAAGGCCGACCTCACGGACTCGTACTTCTCGGTGCTGCTGCCCGTGATCCTCTCTCCGTACGGCGTCTACCTCGCCCGGATCTACGCGACGGCAGCCGTGCCGCCGGAGACGATCGAGGCGGGCCGGATGGACGGCGGGGGCGAGTGGCGGATCTTCCGCACGATCGCGCTGCCGATGATGATGCCGGGCCTGGTGACGGTGTTCCTGTTCCAGTTCGTCGCGATCTGGAACAACTTCCTGCTCCCGTACATCATGCTCAGCGACGACGAGAAGTTCCCGGTCACCCTCGGGCTCTTCACGCTGCTCCAGCAGGGCGCGAACACTCCGGCGCTCTATACGCTGGTGATCACCGGTGCGCTGCTGGCGATCGTCCCGCTGATCGCGCTCTTCCTGGTCGTCCAGCGGTTCTGGAGTCTCGACCTCCTCTCCGGCGCCGTAAAGTCCTGACCATGCCCTCCGGGGCCCGCCGGACCCGCCCCTTCGCCCGGGGCCCCGAAAACGAAAGAACACGCACCATGAGCCGCACTGAACCTCCCCCGCTCTCCGGGCAGCCCGGAAGGGGACGCCGCCGGCCGCCGACGATCCACGACGTGGCCCGCGAGGCGGGGGTGTCGCGCGGGACCGTCTCCCGGGTGCTGAACGGCGGCCACAACGTCAGCCCGTCCGCCCTCGAAGCGGTCAACTCGGCCATCCGCAAGACCGGTTACACGGTCAACCGGCATGCCCGGTCACTGATCACCGGCCGCTCCGACTCGGTGGCGTTCCTGCTGACGGAACCCCAGGAACGCTTCTTCGAGGACCCCAACTTCAATGTGCTGCTGCGGGGTTGCACGAGTGCGCTGGCCGCGCACGACGTCCCGCTGCTGCTGATGATCGCGGGTACGGAGGCCGAGCGACGCCGGAACATGCGCTACATCGCCGGCCACGTGGACGGCGTCCTGCTGGTCTCCAGCCACTCCGGCGACCCGGTGGTCGCCCAGCTCCACGAGGCCGGGGTGCCCGTGGTGACCTGCGGAAAGCCGCTCGGGCAGGGCTCGAAGGTCAGCTATGTGGCCGCCGACGACCGGGACGGCGCCCGCGACATGGTGCGGTACCTGTACGAGTCGGGGCGCCGCCGGATCGGTACGGTCAGCGGTCCGCTCGACACCCCGGGCGGCGTGGAGCGGCTGGCCGGGTACCGCGAGATGCTGGCCGAGTGCGGGCTGCCGGTGGACGAGAACCTGGTCGTCCCGGGCGACTACAGCCGGGCCGGCGGAGAGGCGGCGGCGACGCTGCTGCTGGAGCGCGCCCCTGACCTCGACGCGGTCTTCGTCGCCTCCGACCTGATGGCGCAGGGCGTGCTGACCTCGCTGGAACGGGCCGGGCGGCGGGTGCCCGAGAACATCGCGGTGGGCGGTTTCGACGACTCCCCGGCCGCGCTGGACTCCCGCCCGGCGCTGACCACCATCCGGCAGCCCTGGGACCGCATCAGCGCCGAGATGGTACGGGTGCTGCTGGCCCAGATCGGCGGTGAGGACCCGGCGGCGGTGATCCTCCCCACCGAACTGGTGCGGCGGGAGTCGGCGTAGGGGGCGGCGCCCCGGCAAGTGCTCGCCGTCAGTCGAGCACGTCGAGCGCCCGGTCCACGTCGGCCTCGGTGTTGTAGAGGTGGAAGGCGGCCCGCAGATTGCCCGCGCGGTCGGAGACGCTGACACCGGCCCGGCTCAACTCCGCCTGCCGCTTGCCCAGTCCGGGGGCGGCGACGATCGCCGACTCGCCCGGCACGGTGGGGTGCCCCAGGCGCGCCAGCCCCGCGCGGAAGCGGGCGGCGAGGCCGGTGGCGTGCGCGTACAGGGCGTCCGTTCCGACCTCCGCCAGCAGGGCGAGGGAGCGTTCCGCACCGTAGTAGGAGAGGAAGGCCGGCGCCGAGTCGAACCGCCGCGCGGAGAGCGCGAGTCGGTCGATCGGGCCGTAGGTGCTGTTCTCCGTGTCCTCGGCCGCGACCCATCCCACGTAGATCGGCTTCAACGACTCCTGCGCCTGTTCGGTCACCGTGAGGAACGAGGTGCCACGCGGGCAGAGCAGGAACTTGAACCCGCCGGTCACGGTGTAGTCGAACTCCCCGGCGTCGACGGCCAGCCAGCCCGCCGACTGCGTCGTGTCGAGCAGCACCCGGGCCCCGTGCGCGGTGGCGGCGGCCCGTACGGCGGCGAGATCGGCGACCCGGCCGTCGGAGGACTGCACGGCGGAGAGGGCGACCAGCGCGGTGGTGGGCCGCACCGCCCCGGCCAGCTCCGCGAGCGGGGCGTACGACACCCGCAGGTCCCTCCGGTGCGCGAAGGGGGCGACCACCGAACTGAACTCGCCCTCCGGACAGAGCACTTCGGCGTACGCGGGCAGCGAGGCCGCGATCAGCCCGACGTGCACCGCGACCGAGGTCCCGACGGCGACCCGGTCGGATCCGACTCCGGCCAGCCGGGCGAACCGGGCCCGCGCGGCGTCCACCACCTCGAAGTCCCCGGTCCCCACGGGTCCGCCCTCGGCGTTGGCCCGGGCCAGGTCGGTGATGGCGGCGACGGTGCGGCGGGGCAGCAGGCCCGCGAAGGCGGTGTTGAGGTAGGTGGTGGTGGGCGCGAACTCGTCGGCTGCGGCGCGCGCCGGCGAAGTTGTCTCGCCCGGCCCGGTCGTCCGGTTCAACGGGGTGGTCTCCATACGCTCCAGCCTGAGCCTCCTTCCTCCCGGCCGTCAACGAGACGGAGGGCGAATCACCGGGGCGACCCAGCACGACAACCCGCGTGTTCCGGCCGCCAGAGCGGTCCGTGGCCGGCGGAGAGCGTCCGCCTCCTCCGCCCGAGAGCTGGCCGATGGCCTCCACGCCATCGCCGACGCGTTGGATCAGCAGAACTGAGCAGCGGAACGCACGTCGTCAGCCACCCGACACGACCCGCACGCCGCGGTGGGGACGGGGCCGTGCCCCCGCCTGGGCCCCTTCCCCACCGCAACAGTGCCGTGCGCGGTCGTCAGGCGGAGGCGCCACCCGGCTGCGGGACCTCGCAGGCACCGTCGGCGTCGCAGGCCGCCGCGTCGTCGCCGAGCGGGGTGAGGGCGGTGACCTCGCGGTCCTTCCACGCCTGCTCCAGCGCCTGCGCGAACACCTCGGTGGGCTGGCCGCCGGAGATGCCGTACCGCCGGTCGAGGACGAAGAACGGGACGGCGTTGGCGCCGAGTTCGGACGCCTCGCGCTCGTCGGCGCGTACGTCGTCGGCGTACGCGGTCGGGTCGGCGAGCACCGCGCGGGCCTCGGCCTCGTCGAGACCGGCCTCGACGGCGATGTCGACCAGCACCGCGTCGTCGTAGACCGAGCGCTCCTCGGCGAAGTTGGCCCGGTAGGCGAGGGTCAGCAGCTCGTCCTGGAGCCCGCGCGCCTTGGCGAGGTGGAGCAGCCGGTGGATGTCGAAGGTGCTGCCGTGGTCGCGGCCCTCGCTGCGGTACCCGAGCCCCTCGGCCTGCGCGTTCGCGGCGACGGTGCCCTCCATCGCGAGGACCTCCTCGCGGGAGCGGCCGTACTTCTGCGCGAGCATGTCGGTGACCAGCGCGATGTCGTCCTTGGCGCGCCCCGGGTCCAGCTCGAAGGAGCGGTGCACCACCTCGACCTGGTCACGGTGGGCGAAGCCCGCCAGGCCCTTCTCGAAGCGGGCCTTCCCGATGTAGCACCAGGGGCAGGCGATGTCGCTCCAGATCTCGACGCGCATTCTCTCTTCTCTCCAGCTCTTCCCGTGAGGTAGCTCTCCCATGGCGGGAGCTCTTCCCTGGACGGGCTCGGTGACGCGCGCGGAGAGCCCTCCGCACCAGGGGGAACAACGCGGGACCGGCGGTGCGGATTCCCGGGTGGGGGCCGCCGTGGACATCGACACAGGTAGCGCGCTCCATGGACAGGGCCCGCAGTCGGGTGTGGCCCGCCGGAACGTCGACGGCGGGACTCACCCCTCCGCGCCCTGCGGGGCGACGGGGCGCCGACGCACCGAAGAGCACCGAGGGACGTTCAGGCTGGTCCACGGACGTTTCCCCCGCCCTCGTGATGCGCACCCTCTCCTCCTGCCCACGCTCCGGGACGCGCGATCATGAGCGGCATGGACGCCTCCTTTCTCGGAATCGACGATCTGACGGACACCCCGCCCGTAGCGGTCGTGGTCGACGTGATGCGCGCTTTCACGGTGGCCGCGTGGGCCTTCGCCCGGGGAGCCGAGAAGATCGTGCTCTCCGGGTCGCTGGAAGAGTCCCTGGTGCTCAAGGCACGGAACCCGGACTGGTTGACGCTGAAGGACGGCCCGCCCGCACCCGGGTTCGACGCCGTCAACTCGCCGGGCCTGCTGCGCTCCGTGGACCTCGGCGGGCGGACCGTGGTGCAGAAGACCACGGCGGGTACGGTCGGCGCCCTGGCGGTGAAGGACGCTCCGCTGGTGCTGTGCGCCGGCTTCGTGGTGGCGGAGGCGACGGCCGAGACCCTGCGGACCAGCGGGACCGGCAGCGTCACGTTCGTCGTCACCGGCGAGGGCGGAAAGGCCGACGAGGATCTCGCGTGCGCGCAGTACATAGCGGGGCGGGCCAATGGGGCAGGGAGGGACGCCGACGCGTTTCTCCGTCGGGGGGAGGAGTCCCTCGCCGCCACCGAGCTGAGGGAAGGGGTGCGCGAGGGAGTCCACCCCGATGACGTCGCTCTCTGCCTCGAACTCGACCGTTTCCCCTTCGCCATGGTGGCCGCCCAGGAGGACTCGCTCATGGTCCTGCGCCCGCACGCGGTGCCTGGGATCTGAGCCCGGGGGCGGTGGTTTCAGCCGTCGCCGAGAACGAGCCGCAGCACCAGGTGGCTGCCCTCGCGCCGGGTGTCCGGGTCGGCGGTCCAGCCGTGGTGGGCGTAGAAGGCCTGGGCGCGGGTGTTGGGGGCGAACACCTCCAGACGCGCGGTGCGGACACCGGTCCGTCGCCAGGCGTCGGTGCACGCGGTGTGGAGGGCGGTGCCCACGCCCGTACGCCACTGCGAGGGGTCCACGTGCAGCTGGGTGAGGGTGGTGCCGCCGTCGCGTACGGCGTGGCAGGCGACGCCCACCAGGACGCCGCCGCGTTCCGCGCAGAGGACCGTGGCGTGTTCGGCGTCCACGGCGCGCGCCCAGCCCGCGGCGGACCGGCCGACCTCCTCGGGGCCCGCGTACGCGTCGGGCGCGAGGTGCCCGCGGTAGTAGGTGGCGCGGGCCTCGGTGTGCAGGCGGACGATCGCGTCGAGGTCGGCGGGGTTGGCGGTGCGGATGAGGAGGGACATGCCGGAGGGGACGCGGGGGCGCGCGGGGGCGGTTCCGCGCGGGCGCGTACCGGCGTGGGCCATGGGCGCGCGGGGCCGCTCCGTACCACCCTGTGCCGGGAGAGCGCCGCACGTACAGTCCCGTGGATGAGAACCGGCACCGCCCAGACCCGTCTCGTCGTGCTGCGCGGGAATTCCGCCTCCGGGAAGTCGGCCGTCGCCGCCGGGGTGCGGGAGCGGTTCGGCCGGGGAGTGGCTCTGGTGGGTCAGGACAACCTGCGGCGGACCGTGCTGCGGGAGCGCGACCGGCCGGGGGCCGCGAACATCGGGCTGATCGACGCGGTGGTCCGGTACGCCCTCGACGCCGGGTTCCACGTCGTGCTGGAAGGCATCCTGTACGCCGACCACTACGGCGACATGCTGGCCCGGTTGCGTGCGGACCACCGCGGCCCGACGCACGGCTACTACCTGGACGTTCCGTTCGAGGAGACGCTGCGGCGGCACGCCACCAAGCCGATCGCCGAGGTGGTGGGGGCGGACGACCTGCGCTCCTGGTACCGCCCGCTCGATCTGCTGCCAGGGAGTACGGAGACCGTCGTCGGCGCGTCGAGCGCCCTCGCGGACACGGTGGACCGGGTGCTGCGGGAGACGGGTCTGGACCGGCTCCCGGCCGTGGACCGCTGAGCCGGAAGAGGTCTTACGGCTCCGAGCCGCGGCCACCGACGCGGGTACCGGCGGATCGGCCACCGACGCGGGTACCGGCGGACCGGGTACCGGCGGACCGGATGCCGCCCGGGATCACTGCCCCACCCGCCCGTCGACGCATTCGCGCAGCAGATCGGCGTGGCCGCAGTGGCGGGCGTACTCCTCGATGCGGTGCACCAGCAGCTCCCGGACCGCGATGCCGTCCTCGCCGAGGCGCTCCCCGAGATCGGCGTGGGCGGCCAATGCGGCATCGGTGGCGGCCTGTTCGCGGGCGAGGTCTGCGAACGCGCCGTCGACGAAGGCCTGTTCGGCGATGGCTCCGTCGAAGTCGCCGTCCCGCACGCCGTACAGCTTGGGCAGCGGATCGCCGTCGGTGATCCAGTTGCGCCAGTCGCGCTCCACCTCGGCGAGGTGCCGTACCAGGCCGAGCAGGGACATCGTCGACGGCGGGACGCTGCGGCGGGCCAGCTGCTCGGGACCGAGCCCCTCGCACTTCATCAGGAGGGTCAGACGGTAGTCCTTCAGGTAGTCCTGGAGGGTGGGCAGCTCACCGTCGGGGGCGCCCTCCCCGCTGTCGCGGGGGTCGTCGTCCGGATCGGCCCACATGTCGGGGTAGACGGTGGCCTGGGTCCATCGTTCGGGCTGATCGCTCATGAGCCGCATGATCGCCCATCCGGGACGGACCGGCCATCGCTTTTCGCACGGCGCCCCGATCGCTCAACTGTCCCTTCAGTGATGCCCGTTCACCTACGGGCGATACGGGACCGGCCCCTGCCCGCCGGACGGAGGCGGCGGG
>NZ_JBSFVR010000159.1:0-16556 GCF_053592415.1 Streptomyces sp. NPDC002690
TCACCGTCGGAGGTCAGAGCCTCGAACAGCGCGCGCTTGTCAGCCTTGGGCTCCGGCTGCAGCAGCGGCGCGGGGGCCGGGAGGCCCTTGTGGGCGCGGCGACCAGCCACACCGCCGTGTAGCCGCCCTCGCCCGGCTCCGAGGCGGCGTCCGCGCGGAACGCGCCGAGCAGGGAGGCGAACACCCCGCCCGCCACGGCACCGCCGAGCGTCTTCACGTTGTTGTAGAGGGCGGCGGCGATCCCCGTACGCCCGGGGTCCGAGGCCTCCACGATGACGGTCGGCATGGCGCCCAGCGCCAGTCCGACACCGAGACCGAGGAAGACGGAGCCGGCCGCCATCTGCCACAACTCCGCGTGCAGCAGACCGAACTGCAGGAAGGCCAGGGCGACCAGACCGAAGGCGGCCATGAGCGTCGGGCGGTAGCCGATCCGCTTCGCGAGAGCGGCCGTGGACAGCGAGCCGATGACGCTGCCGACCGCCGCGGGCAGTTGGGCCACCGAGATGGCGAGCGCGCCGAGCCCGAACCCGTACCCGACGGCCGCCGGATCGGCGGCGTAGAAGGTGGCGTTGGGGGTCTGGCTGCCGAAGTAGAAGACCCCGAAGAGGAAGGCCGCGCAGTAGAAGGGCGCGGTGGTCCGCACCGCCAACGCCCGCACGTCCACCAGGGGTTCGGCGGTACGCAGCTCGACCCGCACCCACCAGGCAAGCAGCGCGAGCCCCAGCAGTACCGGGCCGAGTACCCGCGGCGAGCCCCAGGAACCGTCCTCCGCGCCGGAGATCCCGGCGAGCAGGGCGACCATCGCGGTGCCGAGGAGCACGACTCCGGCCCGGTCGACGCGCCCGCCGGCCCTGTTCCGGGACTCCGGTACGGCGACGAAGGAGACCGGTACGCAGGCCGCCGCGAGGACGGCCGGGACCAGCAGGGTCAGCCGCAGGGAGCCGAAGGCGGAGTCCACGAGACCCATCACCACCCCGCCCGCCATGGCGCCGAGCGTCAGCGCACCGACGAGGCGGGCGATGGCCCGGCGCGCCTCGGCGACCGGCAGCCGGTCCCGTACGAGGGCGATCTCCAGCGGCAGCAGAGCCGCGATCGGGCCCTGGAGCACCCGGCCCGCCAGCAGCACCGGGTAGTCGGGCGCGAGGGCGACGGTCAGCGTGCCGGCCGCGATCAGCGCGAGCGCGATCCGGAGCATCCGGCGGTGGCCGTACAGATCGCCGAGCCGGCCGAACAGCGGGACGCACACCGCTGCGGCCAACAGCTGGACGGACACCACCCAGTTGAGGGCTGCCGAGCCGATGCCCAGATGGTCGGCGAGGTCGGGCAGCAGCGGCGAGAGCCCGACCTGGAGGAACCCGCTGGTCGCCTCGAAGAAGACGAGCAGACCGACGACGGCGGTGACCGAGGCGGTGGCGGGCGGCGGTGCGGGCGTGGCGGTGACGGCCATGGGCGGGCTCCTCCTGCGGGTACGGGGCGACAGTGACGCCGGAATGGGCCGGAAGACGGCGGGCGGGCCGCCGGGGCCCGTATCGGGTTCCGGGCCCTACACCTCGTGGCCGAGGCGACGCAGGGCCAGCCCGGCGAGCAGCGCGGCGGCGTGCGGCAGGGCGCCGTCGTCGTACACCGCCTGGGCGGAGTGGTTCATCGGGGCGGTGGCGGTGTCCACGCCGGGCGGGCAGGCGCCGAGCCCGACGAACGCGCCGGGCACCTCGCGCAGCACGAAGGAGAAGTCCTCGGCCCCGGCCATCGGCTTGGGCGCCTCGAAGGCGTGGTCGCGGCCGAGGATCCGCCGCGCGGTCTCCAGCGCGAACGCCGCCTCCTCGGCGTGGTTGACGGTCGGCGGATACTGGTCGACGTATTCAACGGTCGCCGTGACCCCGTGGGCGGCGGCCACCCCGTGCACGGTCCGCTCGACGGCGGCGCGGACGGTGGTGCGCGCGGCGTCGGAGAAGGTCCGCACGGTGGCCGAGAACCGCGCCTCCTCCGGGATGACGTTGGGCGCCGTACCGGCCTCGATCCGGCCCACGGTGACGACCGCCGGGTCGAAGATGTCCATCTCGCGGGTGACGAGGGTCTGGAACGCGGTGACCATCGCGCACATCGCGGGCACCGGGTCGGCGGCCAGGTGCGGCGAGGAACCGTGCCCGCCCCGGCCGTGCACGGTGACGTGGACGACGTCCGAGGCGGCGAGCATCGGGCCGGGCCGGGTGGCGGCGAAGCCGGTAGGCGCCCCGGTGGAGACCACGTGCAGGGCGTACGCGGCGACGACCCGCTCGCCCGCCGCGTCCAGCACCCCTTCCTCGATCATGATCTTCGCGCCGCCCTGGCCCTCCTCGCCGGGCTGGAACATGAACACCACGTCTCCGGCCAGTTCCGCGCGCCGGGCCGCGAGCAGCCGGGCCGCGCCGACCAGCCCGGTGACGTGCAGGTCGTGGCCACAGGCGTGCATCCGCCCGTCGAGCACGGAGGCGTACGGGAGGCCGGTGTCCTCCTGGACGGGGAGCCCGTCCATGTCACCGCGCAGCAGCACCGCCGGGCCGGGCAGTCCGCCGCGCAGCACGGCCGTCACGGAGCTGAGCCCTCGGCCCGGCGTGATCTCCAGCCCGAGGCCCTCCAACGCGTCCATGATCCGGCGCTGGGTGAGCGGGAGGTCGAGGCCGAGTTCGGGTTCCCGGTGCAGGGCGTGGCGGAGTTCGGTCAGCGCGGGAGCGAGGGCGTGGGCATCCTGGAGCAGAGACATGGGCGTATGGTGCGGAGCCGAGCACTCCCTTGATGATCATCCGCAGGAAAGCGGCGCCGATGAGGTCCTCCACGCAGGAATCCGCCACGAGCCCGGCCCCCGTACGCCACCCGGGCGCCGCCGCCGCTGATGCCCCGCTCGACGAGCTGGACTATCTGCTGATCACCGCCTTGCAGACCTCGCCCCGGGCGGAGTGGGCGCAGATCGGCAAGGCGCTCGGGGTGGACGGATCGACGGCCGCGCGCCGCTGGAACCGGCTCACCGAGGCCGGGCACGCCTGGCTGAGCTGCTACACCGTGGCGTCCGGGGTGACGCTGCCGATCATCGCGTTCATCGAGGTGGACTGCGCGGCGGGCGCCCTGCACGAGGTGGCGGCCCGGATCGCGGACGACCCGCACCTGATCACCATCGAGCACGTCACCGGCTCCCGCGACCTCGTCCTCACCGCGGCCTTCCCCGACCAGGCGATGCTGGCCCGGTACGTCGGCTTCCGGCTCGGCGCCCTGCCCGGCGTCGCCGCGACCCGTTCGCAGATCGCCACCGCCGTCCACACCGAGGGCAGCCGCTGGCGGCTCGACCGGCTCGATCCGGGCAGCCAGGACGTCCTGACGAAGGACCGGGGCCCGTCCCTGCCCCGCCGGGGCCTGACCGCCCCCGACGAGCTGGACCAGCGGCTCTACCTGCTGCTGAGCGAGGACTTCCGCCGGCCCGCCGCCCGGCTCGCCGAGCACCTGGGCGTGAGCCCGACCACCGTGCGCCGCCGGCTCGACCGGATGCACCGCGAGGACGCCCTCGTCTACCGCTGCGAAGTGGCCCGTTACCTCTCCGGCTGGCCCATCTCCGTGACCCTGTGGGGCATCGCCCCGGCCGCCGACACCGCACGGATCGCCTCCCAGCTCATCGGGATGCGCGAAACCCGCCTCTGCGCCTCCCTGTCCGGGCCGCACAACCTGATGCTGGCGGTGTGGCTGCGCTCGGCCGAGGAAATCGGTTCGTTCGAGGCCCGGTTGGCGGCCCGTTTCCCCGAACTGGTCGTCGCCGACCGGGCGGTGACCCTCTGGCCGCTCAAGCTGGCCGGTCACCTGCTGGACCCGCACGGCCGCCACATCCGGGGCGTTCCCGTCACCTTCTGGGAGGACCCCGGCGCCCACCGCGCCGAGGACGCCCTGCTGGAACGGCTGCGGGACGGCGGCGGCCCGAAGGCGTGAGCCCCCGCCGGAGCGTGGGGCCCCGCCGCCCGCACCCGTGCGTCAGAGGTACGCGGCGTACGCGTCGAGCGCCCGCAGCACCTCCGGCGCACCGGCCGAGGGCAGATGGGCCACGACCTCCTCGATGCCCAGCTCGGCGAAGTGCGCCAGCTTGCCGGGGGTCGGCACGACCGCGTACGGCACCACCTGGAGCTGCGCCGGATCGCGGCCCGCCTCCTCCCAGGCCGTACGCAGCCGCGGGATGGCCTCGGTGAGTCCGCTCCCGCCGATCGGCAGCCACCCGTCCGCGTGCCGCGCGATGTCCGCGAAGAGCTTCGGCCCGGCCGCGCCGCCGATGAGGGTGCGAGGACCGGTGACCGGTCCGCGCGCCTTCCGCACCGGCTTCGGGTACGCGATGCTGGCGCGTACGGACCCGAACTCACCTTCGTACGCGGTCGGTTCGTCCGCCCACAGTGCCCGCATCAGGGCCAGCCGGTCGCAGCCCCGGGCGCGCCGCGTCTTCCACTCGACGCCGTGGTCGGCGGCCTCCTCCACGTTCCAGCCGAAGCCGACGCCCAGGGTGAACCGGCCGCCGGAGAGGTGGTCGAGCGTGGCGATCTGCTTCGCCAGGTCGATCGGGTCGTGCTGCGCGACCAACGTGATCCCGGTCCCGAGCGCGAGCCGCTCGGTCACCGCCGCCGCCTGCCCGAGCGCGACGAACGGGTCCAGCGTCCTGCCGTACTCGACCGGCAGATCGCCGCCCGCCGGGTACGGGGTGTCCCGGCTCACCGGGATGTGGGTGTGCTCGGGCAGATAGAGCCCGGCGAAGCCGCGCTGCTCCAGCTCGCGGGCGAGCGCGACGGGCGCGATCGTCCGGTCGGTCAGGAAGATGGTGGTGGCGATCCGCATGCGGGGAGAACCTCCGTCGTGGGCCCGGCTGACGTGACGGGCCCCACGGTAGGGCGCGGCGGCGAAGACGGCACGGGGCCCGCACACACCGGTTCCCCGCGCACCCCGCGTCAGGCGGCCAGCGGGCCGAAGAGCGCCGCACCCACGGCGGCGAACAGCGGGGCGCCCCACACCGCCTGCCCGCGAGGGTGGCCTTTGGCCACGTACGCGAGCGCCGAAGCGGACAATGTCGACCACCAGACGCTCCGCGCCGCGTCACCCCAGCCGAAGTGGCCCGACCACACCGCCGCGACCGCGTACCCGACGGCCGCCGCCGGCAGGGCCCATGCGGAATGCGGCCCGAAGGGGTCCCACCTCGGGGACGAAGGGGCCCCCTTCGTGGACCGACGTCGGTCCCGGACGGACCGCACGACTGCGATGATCACCGACACGACGGCGACCGCGCCCCACAGGACGCGGGGCACGACGACGAAGGGGTCGAGGTCGCTCATGGACATCCTCACTGTTGCGCCCGGTCCGGCCGCGGCGGTCCCCGCCGTGACGGGCCGTCGGACAAAACGGGCGGACGCCCCGGCGGGGTCGAGGACGACGGCCCCGGGGACACGGCTTCGTGCGTCGTCCCGACGTATTGTTCTGGACCGGGGCCGGGCCGCGTGCGGCGGCCCCCGGAGCCGCCGTGGCGACGGCCGCCGCATCCGGACAGCCGTCCAGGGGTAGGGGCCCCTCCCACCGGGAAGAGTGCGGGTGGGCAGTGCTCGACCCGGGGGGGGTACGCATGGCATTCCTGCTGTTCGTCGCGGCGGCGGTCCTGAGCGTGATCGGGATGGCGACCGACAACGACGCGCTCTTCGAGGTCAGTTGGCTGGTCTGGCTGCTCGGCCTGCTGCTGGCGCTCCGCGCCTGGCGGCAGCACCGCAAGTACGGCACCCCGGAGAGGCTGGCAGCTGCCGCCGAGAGCGGCGACCTGCGCGCCCTGCGGTCGATCGCGCTGATGGCGAAGATCGGGGGCGACCTGGACGAGGCGGAACGTCTCTTCCGGCTGGGGGTGGACCGGAAGGACCCCGAGTCGATGTGGGAGATGGGCCGCCTGGTGGAGGCGCGCGACGGGCTGGCCGCGTCCGAGCCGTGGTTCCGGATGGCGGCCGAGCACGGGCACTTCTTCGCAAGGCGCTTCTTCCGGCCGGGGCACGCCCTCAACATGAGAGGCGACAATCCGCTGTAGGGGGCGGCGGCCGGACCGCCGTGACCTGCGCGGGAGTAGATTCACGGCTCATGACCACCAGGGGCGGTACCAACACGTGGGCGACGGCCGTTCTCTGGGCCGTGGTCACGGCGCTCTGCGCGGGTGCCACGGTCCTCACCCTGCTGATCGGTCTGGCGTACGTGGCTCCGCACGGCAGGGCCGAGAGGGTGACCGTGACCGCCTGTGCGGTCCACCGCGCCGGCAAGAGCGACTACGTCCGGTGCGAGGGAACCCTGCCCGACGGCACCCGGATCGTCGTGCAGGGCGCGGACCACGCGGGCCGGACCGTCGAAGCGGTGCGCGCGCCCTGGGGCCACTGGATCGTCCCGCGCACCGGCCTCCTCGCCCGGGCCGCCGCGGTGGCGGCCCCGCTGCTGCTGTTTCTGGCGACCGCCGCCTGCGGGGCCGCCGCGTTCCGGACCGCCCGCCGGGCCCGTGACCGGTCGACGGCCGGGCTGCTCCGGCCGGTCGGACTGCGCTGAGCGGAGGGGCGGGCGGGCGGGCAGGCAGGCAGGCGGGCAGGCGGGCGGGCGGGCGGGGGTATCGCACGCGGATTCGCCCTCCCGGCCCCGGCCTACTTCCGGTACATCTCCTCGATCTCCGCTGCGAAGTCCCGTGCCACCACGTCCCGTTTGAGCTTCAGCGAGGGCGTGAGCCGACCGTTCTCCTCGGTGAAGTCGGCGGGCAGCACGGTGAACTTACGGATCGACTCGGCCCGCGAGACGAGGCTGTTGGCCTCGTCCACCGCATGCTGGATCGTCTCCCTGAGCTCCGGGTCGTGGACCAGCTCACGCACCGGGACGCCCTGCTTCTTCTTCATCTGCCGCCAGTGCGCGAGCCCGTCCTCCTCCAGGGTGATCAGCGCGGTGATGAAGGAGCGGTTGTCGCCGACGACCATGCACTGACCGACCAGCGGATGGGCGCGCAGCCAGTCCTCCAGCGGGGCCGGGATGACGTTCTTGCCGCCCGAGGTGATGATGATGTCCTTCTTGCGGCCGGTGATGGTGAGGTAGCCGTCGTCGTCGAGCGCCCCGAGGTCACCGGTGGCGAACCAGCCGCCGTCGAGCACCGGCACGGACGCGCCGCGCCGCGCGTCCCAGTAGCCGTGGAAGACCTGGCCGCCCCGGAGCAGCACCTCACCGTCGTCTGCGATCCGCACGGCACCGCCGGGCAGCGGCCAGCCGACCGTCCCCAGGCGGGGCTTGAGCGGTGGGGTCACCGTGTGGGCGGCGGTGGTCTCGGTGAGGCCGTACCCCTCGAAGATCTCGATGCCGGCGCCCGCGTAGAAGGAGGCGAGCCGGCGGCCGAGCGGGGATCCGCCGCAGATGACGTACCGGACGTGGCCGCCGAGGGCGGCGCGGATGCGGCGGTAGACCAGCGGGTCGTAGAGCTTGCGGGCCATCCTCAGGGCCTTGCCGGGTCCCGGGCCTGTGCCGTGTTCGGCGGCCTCGACCGCCTGGCCGTACCGCTGGGCGATCCCGGCGGCCCGGTCGAAGGAGGAGGCGCGGCCCATCTTCTCGGCGGTGGCCCGTCCGGTGTTGAAGACTTTCTCCAGGACGTACGGGATCGCCAGCAGGAACGACGGCTTGAAGCCGGCCAGATCCTCCAGCAGGTCCTCGGTGCGGATCGAGGGGGCGTGCCCGAGCCGGACCCGGGCGCGCAGACAGCCGACCGCGACCATCCGGCCGAAGACATGGCTGAGCGGCAGGAACAGCAGTGTCGAAGCCGGGTACTTGGAGACCGACTTGAAGACCGGGTGCAGCAGTTCGATGGCGTTGTCGACCTCGGCGAAGAAGTTGCCGTGGGTGAGCACGCACCCCTTGGGGCGGCCGGTGGTGCCCGAGGTGTAGATGAGGGTGGCGGCGTTGTCCGGGCTCAGCAGGGCGCGGCGTTCGTCCACCGCGGTGTCGGGCACGCCCGCGCCCGCCGCCTTGAGCCGGCCGAGTGCCCCGGTGTCCAGCTGCCACAGATGGACCAGGCCGCCGAGCTCCTTGCGCTCCTGGCTGACGATCCGCGCCTGCTCCTTCCCCTCGACCGCGCAGGCCTGCGCACCGGAGTCCTGGAGGATCCAGCGCACCTGGTACGCCGAGGACGTCGGGTAGACGGGCACGGTGACGAGCGCGGCGGCCCAGGCGGCGAAGTCGAGCAGCGTCCACTCGTACGTCGTGCGGGCCATGATCGCGATCCGGGCGCCGGGCTGGAACCCCTCCGCGATCAGGCCCTTGGCGACGGCGCGCACCTCGTCGGCGAACTCGCGGGCGGTCACGTCCCGCCAACTGCCGTCCTCCTGCTTGCGGCTGAGGACCGCGTCCGAGGGTGCCTCGCGCGCGTTGTCGAAGGGGATGTCGGCGAGCGAGCCGTGCCGGACGGGCGGCGCGAACGCGGGTACGGAAGCCTCCCGCACCCGGCCGGCCGCGTCGCGCAGGATGAGCGGGGGGACCAGGACGGGCGGCCCGGCGGGTCCGGTGTTCGCCGGGGATGCGGGCGGGGCGGGGGGCGTGGACACGTGCGGCTCCTCGGGCGGGGGACGGTGGCGGGCGGTCACGGGGTGGGTCCGGGAGGTGAACAGCCCCTGTTGCCGGGGCCGTTCGCGTACAGCCGTCAGGGCCGTTCGAGGATCGCCGTCACCCCCAGGCCACCGGCCGCGCAGATCGAGACCAGTCCGCGCCCCGGCCCTTCGCGCTCCGCGAGCAGCTTGGCGAGGGTGGCGACGATCCGTGCGCCGGTCGCCGCGAACGGGTGGCCGGTGGCGAGCGAGGAACCGGCCACGTTGAGCTTCTCCCGGTCGACGGGGCCGAGGCCCCGCTGCTGCCAGGCGGCGAGCGTGGCCAGCACCTGCGAGGCGAACGCCTCGTGCACCTCGAACAGGTCGAAGTCCGCGAAGGTCAGCCCGGCCCGCTCCAGCAGCCGGGGCACCGCGTACGCCGGGGCCATCAGCAGGCCGTCCTCGGCGTTCTCCCCGTGCACGTGGTCCACGGCGGCACTCTCGTACAGCGAGAGGTACGCCAGCGGCTCCAGCCCGCGCGCCCGGGCCCACTCCTCGCTCGCCAGCAGCACGGTGGCGGCACCGTCGGTGAGCGGGGTGGAGTTCCCGGCGGTCATCGTCGCGCCGGGCTCACCGGTCCCGAACACCGGCTTGAGCTTGGCAAGTTTCTCGACGGTGGAGCCGGGCCGCAGGTTCTGGTCCCGCTCCAGACCGAGGTACGGGACGACGAGGTCGTCCAGGAACCCCCGGTCGTACGCGGCGGCCAGCCGCTGGTGGCTGGTCGCGGCCAGGACGTCCTGGTCCTCGCGGGTGATGCCCCAGCGGCGGGCGGTGACCGCCGCGTGCTCGCCCATCGAAAGGCCGGTGCGGGGTTCGGCGTTGCGCGGGGCGTCGGGGACGAGGTGGCGGGGGCGGACCGCCGCGAGCGCCCTGATCCGGGCGGCGTTGCCCTTGGCCCGGCGGGCGCTCAGCAGGATGCGGCGCAGTTCGTCGTTGACGCCGAGCGGGGCGTCGCTCGCGGTGTCCGCGCCTCCCGCGATGCCCGAGTCGATCGCCCCGAGGGTGATCTTGTTGGCGACGGCGATGACGGCCTGGAGCCCGGTGCCGCACGCCTGCTGGAGGTCGTACGCCGGGGTGCGGGGGTCCAGCCGGGAGCCGAGCACGGTCTCACGGGCGAGGTTGAAGTCGCGGCTGTGCTTGAGGACGGCACCGGCGGCGAACTCGCCCACCCGCTGCCCGGCCAGGCCGAACCGCTCGACCAGCCCGTCGAGGGCGGCGGTGAGCATCAGCTGGTTGGACGCCTCGGCGTAGGGGCCGTCCGAGCGGGCGAACGGGATGCGACTGCCGCCGAGGATCGCGACCCGGCGCGGCTGGGGGAGGGGGATCATCGCTGCCCTCTCGTCCCGGCCGTCGCGGGACGCCGCCGTGCCGCCGGGCGCGGGGCGGGAGTTCGCGGGCACGACCTGAGGCGGTTCATCTCGACCAGCTCCTGACTCTTGAGTAACCTTACTCTGGAGTAAATCTAAGACCGAGCAGGGAGTCTGGACAATGGCCGACCGCTATCTGCACCTGACCGGCACAGCCCCCGGCCGTTTCCTCACCCGTCGTCTGGGTCTCCCCCAGCCCGCGCCGCTGCGCCGCTGGTCCCTGGAGACGCCCACGCTGGACGGGCCGGTACTGCACCTCACGGCGGGCGAACCCGCCGTCCCGGGCGAGGTCGGCGAGACGCTCGCCCGTCTGGGGCTCCCGGTGGTGGAGCGGGAGCAGGCGTCCCGCCCCGCCGGGATCGTGGTGGACGCGACGGGCATCGCCTCCGCGACCGGGCTCGCCGCCCTCCACGCGGCCCTGCACCCCGTCGTCCGCTCGCTCGCCCGCGGCGGCCGGATCGTCGTCCTCGGTACGGCTCCGTCCCCCGAGGACCACCACCAGGCCGCCGCGCAGCAGGCGTTGGAGGGGTTCGTCCGGTCGCTCGGCAAGGAGATCGGCCGGGGCGCCACCGTGCAGCTGGTACGGATCGTCCCGGGCGCCGCCGCGTCCGCCGAGTCCACCCTGCGCTTCCTGCTCTCGCCCCGGTCCGCCTACGTCAGCGGCCAGGTCGTCGAGGTGACCGACGCGTCCCCCGACCGGGTCGCCGACTGGTTCGCCCCGCTGTCCGGCCGCACCGCCCTGGTCACCGGGTCCGCGCGGGGCATCGGCGAGGCCGTCGCCTCCGTGCTGGCCCGGGACGGCGCCCGGGTGATCTGCCTCGACGTCCCCCAGGCCGAGGACGACCTGGTGCGCACGGCCGACCGGCTCGGCGCCGTCGCGCTGGCGCTGGACATCACCGCTCCGGACGCCGCCGAGCGCATGGCGGCGGCGGTCCCGGACGGGCTCGACGTCCTCGTGCACAACGCCGGCATCACCCGGGACCGTCGGCTCGCCAACATGGCGGCCGACCGCTGGGCCTCCGTGATCGACGTCAACCTCGACTCGGTGCTGCGGACCACGGACGCGCTCCTCAAGGCGGGCACCCTCAACCGGGGTGGCCGGATCGTCGCCACCGCCTCCATCGCGGGCATCGCCGGCAACAACGGGCAGACCAACTACGCGGCGAGCAAGGCGGGCATCATCGGCCTCGTCCGCTCGCTGGCCCCCCGGGCCGCCGCCGAGCACGGAGTCACGGTCAACGCGGTCGCCCCCGGATTCATCGAGACGAAGATGACCGCGGCCGTGCCGCTCTTCATCCGTGAGGCGGGCCGTCGCATGAACTCCCTCTCCCAGGGCGGACTTCCGGTGGACGTGGCCGAGACCACCGCCTGGTTCGCGCAGCCCGCCTCCACCGCCGTCAACGGCCAGGTGGTCCGCGTCTGCGGCCAGAGCCTGTTGGGGGCGTGAACCGGTGGCCGACCTCGAACTCGCCCTCCTGCGCGGCGCTCTGACCTCACCGCTCAAGCGCCCCGGGCGCCCCGGAACACGGCTCCCGACGACCCGGATCGCACGTCCCGGATCACCCGCGCCCGCCGAACTCCTCGCGCGCTACCGCCGGATCTGCCGCTTCCCCGCCACCGGCCCGCTCCCCCTGACCTATCCGCACGTGCTGGCCTTCCCGCTCGCGATGCGGCTGATGACAGCACGGTCGTTCCCGCTGCCGGTCCTCGGCCTCGTCCACACCTGGATCGAGATCACCTCCCACCGACCGGTCCACCCCGAGGAGCCCCTCCAACTGACGGTCCACGCGGAGAGCTTGTCGCCGCATCGGCGTGGGACGGAGGTCACCGTGGTGACGGAGGCCCGGGTCGCGGGCGAGCCGGTGTGGGAGTCCCGCAGCGGATACCTCGCCCGCCACGCCGTACGGGGAGCCCCCGCGGACCCCGCTCCGGCACCCGCCCCCCTCCCCGGCCTGCCCGCCGTCGCCGAGTGGCGGCTCACCGGCGACCTGGGGCGGCGGTACGGCGCCGCGTCCGGGGACCGCAACCCGATCCATCTCCACCCGCTCACCGCCCGCCTGTTCGGCTTCCCCCGGGCCATCGCGCACGGGATGTGGACCGTCGCCCGGTGCCTCGCCGAGGCGGAGGGCGCCGAGCACATCCGTACCGTACGGGCGGAGTTCCGGGCCCCGGTGCTGCTGCCGGGCACGGTGACGTACGCGGCGGACGGCTCGGGCACGAGGTTCCAGCTGCGCGGCGGACCGGACAGTGACCGGGTCCACCTCACGGGTGCGGTGACCCGGGACGTGTGATCCCGTACGGTACGACCCCACAGGGCACGACCTGCACGAACCGCACGACCACCAGGAGGAACCGTGGAGACCGCCGACCGCTTCCAGGCCGCCGTGGAGAAGGGTGAACTCGCCGCGATCGAGCCCCTGTTCGCCGACGACGTCCGCCTCTACAGCCCGGTGAAGTTCACCCCCTTCGACGGCAAGCCCCAGGTACTCGGGCTCTTCGGAGTACTGCTCCGGGTCTTCGAGGGCTTCCACTACGTCGGCCGCTACGAGGGCGCGGCCGAGACCAGCGCCGACGGCACCGAGGCCCCCTCGGAGGTCCTGCTCTTCCGGGCCACCGTGGACGGCGTCCAGATCCACGGAATCGACCTGCTCCACTACGACGAGGCCGGTCTGATCAAGGAATTCACCGTGATGGTGCGCCCCCAGTCCGCCGTACAGGCGCTGGGCAAGGCCGTGTACGCGGGCCTGGTCGCCGACGGGCTCGTCCCGGAAGCCTCCTGAGGGCGCCGGGGGCGCGCCCCGCCCCGCGCCGCATCAGGCCGGCGGCTGCCAGGGGCGCCCGTGCATGAGGCTCTCCAGGCCCGCCCAGGAGAAGTTCATCAAGGTGGCCGCCGCTTCCCGGGCCGAGACGCCCGGGGTCTCGTTGGCCCAGCCCGCGAGCGCCTCCGCGGCGCCCACGAGCGCCTGCGCGAGGCCCACCACGTCCCGGTCGGGCAGCGCGGGATCGTGGTGCGCCTCCCGGGCGGCGGCGCCGATGAGCCCGGTCACGAAGGCGACGATCTCGTCCCGCATCGTGGTGATCTCCGAGGCGAACGGCTCCCCGTGCGTACGCGCCTGGCGGTGCAACACCGCCCAGCCGTCCGGGTTCTCGGCGGTGTGGACGAAGAAGGCGTGCAGCCCGTCCCAGAGTTGGCGGTCGGCCGGCAGGCCCGGCTCGACCCCCGCCTGAACCGCGTCCACCAGCGCCTTCGCCTCGCGGCGGATGCACGCGGTGAAGAGCTCCTCCTTGGAGTTCAGGTACAGGTAGACCAGCGGCTTCGACACACCGGCGAGTTCCGCGATCTCGTCCATCGAGGCCGCGCGGTAGCCGCGCTGCCCGAAGATCTGTACCGCCGCGTCCATCATCTGCTGCTCACGCACGGCGCGTGGCATCCGCTTGCTCTTCACCGCATCCATGTCGGACTTCCTTCCGCCCCCGCAGCCTTACTCCCGAGTAAGGGTACGGGGAACCGGGCGGTCCCCTCGGCGCGCAGGGCCCCAAAACGGCGCGGGGGCGCCCGGTCCCGAAGGACCGGACGCCCCTGCGTCAGGTGGTGTGCCGTGCCGGCGAGCGGCGTCAGGCGGCGACGGGGACCCGCACGGGCTCCTCGTCGAGGGCCTCGATCTCGTCCACCGGCGAGGCCGACGCGGAGGCGTACTTGTCGAGGTCGAGGATCTTCTCCCGGGCCGAGACGATCACCGGGACCAGCGCCTGGCCGGCCACGTTGGTGGCGGTGCGCATCATGTCGAGGATCGGGTCGATGGCCATGAGCAGGCCGACGCCCTCCAGCGGGAGACCCAGCGTCGAGAGGGTCAGCGTCAGCATGACGGTCGCGCCGGTGAGGCCGGCGGTGGCGGCCGAACCGATGACCGAGACGAACGCGATCAGGATGTAGTCACCGACACCGAGCTGCACGTCGAAGATCTGCGCGATGAAGATCGCGGCCAGCGACGGGTAGATCGCGGCGCAGCCGTCCATCTTGGTGGTGGCGCCGAACGGCACGGCGAAGGAGGCGTACGCCTTCGGGACGCCGAGGCGCTCGGTGACCTTCTGGGTGACGGGCATGGTGCCCACCGAGGAGCGGGAGACGAACGCCAGCTGGATCGCGGGCCAGGCGCCCTTGAAGAACTGGAGCGGGCTGACCTTGGCGACGGTGGCGAGCAGCAGCGGGTAGACGCCGAACAGCACCAGGGCGCAGCCGACGTAGACGTCGGCGGTGAAGGTGGCGTACTTGCCGATGAGGTCCCAGCCGTAGTCGGCGATGGCGTAGCCGATGAGGCCGACGGTGCCGAGCGGGGCGAGGCGGATGACCCACCACAGGGCCTTCTGGAGCAGCTCCAGGATCGACTCGCTGAGGGTGAGGATCGGCTGGGCCTTCTCGCCGAGCTTCAGGGCGGCGATGCCGGCGACGGCGGCCATGAAGACGATCTGGAGGACGTTCAGCTCGGTGAACGGCGTGATCACGTCGGTCGGGACGATGCCGGTGAGGAAGTCGAGCCAGGAGCCGGCGTGCTCGGGCTTGAGGCCGTCCTTGGGCGTGAGGCCGGTGCCGGAGCCCGGGTTGGTGATCAGGCCGATGGCGAGACCGATGGCCACCGCGATCAGCGAGGTGATCATGAACCAGAGCAGGGTGCGGGTGGCGAGCCGGGCCGCGTTGTTGACCTTGCGGAGGTTGGTGATCGACACCAGGATCGCGAAGAAGACGAGCGGCGCGACGGCCAGCTTCAGCAGCTGGACGAAGATGTGGCCGATCTTGTCGAGCGTGGTGTAGAGCCACGCGACGTCGTAACTGCGGGTGATCCAGCCGAGGACGACACCGAGGACCAGACCGGCGACGATCTGGGCCCAGAAGGGCACGTTCGGTATACGGAAACCGGAGCTCTTGGGCTCGGCGGTCTCCGTGGTGGGCGCGGAGTTCGCGGACACGGACACACTCCAGAGAGGACGCGGCGTACGCGCGAGGGCGCTCGTACGCGGGAAAGGTGTGGGGACGGAAGGCGGCGTCCTCGCCGGGAGGCGGCGCCGCTGCGTGTTGTCGGGTCAGACGCGACAACAGGCCGCGGTCGTGCGGCGGCAGAGATCGACGTGCAGGCGCGCCACGAGCGGGACGCCCGGGGCGTAGCGGATTCGCACTGCTGTCTTCATGTCATTCACGTTAACACCGCGACTTTGAGGCCCTCAAAGTCTTTCTATGACCACCCGTCCCGCCGCGCGCGACGCATAAGCAGCGGATAAAAACGTCAAAGACCCCGGTTCCGGAGCGACTTGCTCCGGACCGGGGCCCGATGTGCGACGCGCCCGAGGGGCGTCGGTGTGGCGAAGGTCACGTCCCGACTTCCGGCGGAACGTGAACCGCGCCCTACTGGACGGCGTCCTCGCGCGTGCGGTTCGCCTCCAGGCGGGACTTGGCACGGCTCACCTTGTCGACGACCTGGGCGGACATCTCGTCGCGCTGCTTGCGCAGCAGGACGTAGCTCAGGGGGGCGGACAGCACCAGCCCGAGCAGCACGACCCAGACGACGTTGGAACCGCCGACGCCGGAGGGGATCACTCCGAAGTGGACCGCCACCCCGGAGACGAAGAAGCAGGCGACGAAAATCAGCAGTCGCAGCGCGGAGTACCGGATCGTTGCGCTCGGCTTGGCAGCGGACACGGCTGAACCTCTCTCTACGTACGACGGTGATGCGATCCTGCCCGACCAGTGAAGCATGCCCCGAAATCGTTCGGTTCACGGGGCCGCCGCGAGCGACCGCGCGCCCCGCGCACCCCCGGCTGAACTGCAAGAACGTGCCGGGCCCCGACCCCTGCGCGGCCGATGGAGCCGGCCGAGCGGTCAGAGGAGCGGGAGCAGCATGGTGATGTCGTCCCGGTCGTCGCCCTCGGCGACCCGGATCGCGCCCGGCACCCGGCCCACCTCCTTGTAGCCGCAGCTTCCGTAGAAGCGGTCCACCCCGGTGCCGCCCCGGCAGGTGAGCCGGATGGCCTCGATGCCGTCGGTCCCGCGCGCCGCGTCGGCCGCCGCCTCCATGAGGTCGCGCCCGTATCCCTTGCCCTGGTGGGAGGGGTGGACCATCACGGTGTAGAGCCAGAGCCAATGCCTCATCAGCCGGTGGGTGTTGTGGGTGAGGAAGGCCGTCGCCGCCACCGTGCCCTCCTCGTCCCGGCCGACGAGCAGCCGGGTACGGCCCTCGACGATCGCGGTGAGGTGCTTGAGCAGCTCGGGGCGGATGTCCTCGGTGGTGACCGGCGGCACGAAGCCGACCGAACCGCCCGCGTTGGAGACGTCGGTCCAGAGCGTCAGGATGCCGTCGCGCAGCTCGGAGTCGAAGGCGGGGTCCAGGGTGAAGGTAAGAGGCATGGGTCAAGATTAACCATTACACCCGGGCGACCTCAACCGGCTTGACGGACGAGGACGGGAACGCCGAAGGGCCTCGGCGGCAGGTGGGTCGGCGTCCTCGCAGGTCGGGGTGATTGTCAGTGGCGGGGTCCAGACTCGTTCCATGACTGCAGAGATGGGCGCGGGCAC
>NZ_JBSFVR010000160.1:0-16349 GCF_053592415.1 Streptomyces sp. NPDC002690
CTGGCCCCCGGGCCCCGCCGCCCGCCCCCGGCACCGTACGATCCGGCCTGTGCCGCCGTCCGCGCCGCCGAACCGTCGGCGGCGGGCCGTGGGGAGGGGGACCGACGTGGACGTCCACGAGCGTGTGCTGGACACCCCGTGGGAGGGATTCCTCGCCGAACCCGACGGGGGTGGCGGCGCGGCCGTCCTGGTCCTGGCCGGATCCAGCGGGCGGGTGGACCGGGAGCGGGCGCGTCTCCTCGCCGGACAGGGGCTGACCGCGCTGGCGGTGCGCTGGTTCGGCGGGCCCGGGCAGTCGCCGGGCATCTGCGAGATCCCTCTGGAGACGTTCACCGAAGGTGTCGGACTGCTGAGGTCCACGGGCGCCTCGCGGATCGGGATACTCGGGGTCTCCAAAGGCGCCGAGGCCGCTCTGCTCACCGCCGTGCGCGATCCACGGGTGGACGTGGTGGTCGCGGTCTCCCCGACCGATTGCGTCTGGTGCAACGTGGGACCGGGCCACGACGGCCGGCACCGTCCCTACCGATCCTCGTGGTCCTGGCAGGGACAGCCGCTGCCCTTCCTCCCCATGGACGATTCCTGGGCATCCGGGAGCCCCGCCGGAGAGCCCGTCGCTTTCACCGGCTGGTACGAACTCAGCCGCCGGACCTTCGGCCGGCAGCTACCCGGAGCCGTGATACCCGTCGAACGCACTCGCGCCGAGATGGTCCTCGTGGCCGGCGGCGACGACGCGATGTGGCCCTCCCTCCCGGCCGCCGAAAGGCTGGCCGCCCGGAGGCGCTCGACGGGCGCGGGCGTCACGGTGATCAGCCGTGCCGACGCCGGACATCGCCCCCGGTTCCCCGGCGAGAGCGTCCTTGCGGCGTCCCCGGCACATCTGCACGGCGGCAGCCCGAAGGCGGACGCGCTGCTCGGGGCCGACGCCTGGCCCGCGATCGTCACCGCGCTCCGGGGAACCCCGATAGCCCGGCCCGGCGGCTGACAGCCGGGCCCGGGGGCACCCGGGTCGCGCTCTCAGGCCAGCCGGTTCCGGTAGACCCGGCCGTCCTTGACGATGACGGCCAGGTTGTCCTCGGGTGCGCCGAGCACGTTCAGATCACGGGTGGGGTCGCCCTCCACGACCAGCAGGTCGGCCCACGCGCCGACCGTGACCTCGCCGACGCGGGCCGCCTTGTACGGGTCGCGCTCCCCGGAGAGCCGGAAGAGACGGGCGTTGCCCGAGGTGACCATGGTCAGCGCTTCGACGGGCGTGAAACCGAAGGTGCTCGACAGCCGGGTGAGCATCTCGCTCTGGAGGCCGGCCTTGGACGGATCCAGCAGCAGGTCCGTTCCGAAGGCGATCTGCGTCCCGGCTGCCCGCGCCCACGCGTAGGTCCGGGCAACACCGTCGCACACCTGCTTGTTCTTCGCCGTGGACTCCGGCGAGGAGAAGGAGTGGTCGCCCTCCACGAACGGCTGGGTGCTCAGCCAGACCCCCTCGTCCCTCAGCAGCCGGATGGTCTCCTCGGACGCGAGGTGACCGTGCTCGATGGATTTGATCCCGGCGGCGACCGCGCGGCGGATTCCCTCGTCGCTGAAGACGTGCGCGCTGACGTACGTACCCCAGTCGGCGGCGGCCTCGACAGCGGCGCGCAGCTCGTCCACCGTGTACTGGACCACGTCCAGCGGATCGTGCGCCGAGGTCACCCCGCCGCCGGCCATCACCTTGATCTGGGTGGCGCCGCGCTTCAGCTGCTCCCGGACGGCAGCGAGGACCTGGTCGCGACCGTCCGCGACCCGCATGAAGCCGATCCCCTCGGCCCGCGACGGCGCGCCGCCGAACGTCGTGGCGTCGTCGTAGGCGCAGGAGAAGTCGCCGTGCCCCGAAGTCTGTGAGAGCGCCGCCTGACTGGGGTAGATCCGCGGGCCGGGAAAGGCGCCCGCGTCCAGGACCTGCCGCAGCGCCGTGACGTCCCCGCCCATGTCCCGAACCGCGGTGAACCCCCGCATGAGCATCCGGCCGGCCTCGGCCAGCGCCTGGTAGTAGCCCGAGCCGGTGCTGCCCATGGCGAGCCCCACCTCGGTGTTCCCGGCGGCGAAGAGGTGCACGTGCGCATCGGTGAGGCCGGGCATGAGCACCCGTCCGCCTCCCTCGATCACCAGTGCGCCGGGCGACATCGCGTCGCCACCGATCGCGGCGATCCTGCGGTCCTCGACGAGTACCGACCGAGGTTCGGAAACTTCGCTTTTCAGCCCGTCGAAGACACGGACGTCACGGATCAGGATCGGTGCGGAGCCCATGGGTTCCTCCCTTTGCGTACGGAGGCGCCGACGGCGGAGAACGCCTGCCGGGCCGGGCGAAAGCCCGGTGAGCCGGGCCGACTTCTCTGCTTACCGTGTGCCCTGACGTACGAAACATCGCTGGCTGTACGGGGCCGGCCGGTGACGCACGGCCGGGCCTCCGACGGCCCCTGCCGGGGCGCCCGACGGTTGTCGATGCGTGTGTTCGACGCTACGTTCCCCCTTGATCGTCAGGAGCACCGGTCCTGGGGACGTGGCGGAAGGCTGGCAAGCGCGTGCGAGACGGATCTGCGCAGGTCGTACGGAACCCCGTGCTGCCCGGTTCTCATCCCGATCCCTCGATCGTGCGGGTCGGCGACGACTACTACCTCGCCACCTCGACGTTCGAATGGTGCCCGGGCGTCCGGCTGCACCACTCCCGGGACCTGGTCCACTGGGAGCCGCTGGGCGGAGCGCTCGACGGCCCGCCCGCGCTCGACCTGACCGGCTGTCCCGACTCCGGCGGCGTATGGGCTCCCCACCTGAGCCACGCCGACGGGCTGTTCCACCTCCTCTACAGCAACGTGTCGAGCTACACCGGCGGCTTCTCCGACGCCCCCAACCGACTCGTCACCGCTCCCTCGATCCACGGCCCCTGGTCCGAGCCCGTCCCGCTGCACGCGCGCGGCTTCGACGCGTCCCTCTTCCACGACGGCCCCGACAGCTGGATGATCAACCTCGTCCACGACTGGCGGCCCGGGCACGGCGGGTCCGCCGGCCTGGAAGCGACCCGCTACGACCGCACCGCCCGCGCCCTGAGCGGCGACCCCGTCCTCATCGGTCTGCCTCCCGGGGACGAATGGATCGAGGGCCCCAACCTCTACCGCGTCGGCGACTGGTACTACCTGATGACCGCCGACGGTGGAACCGGCTACGACCACCAGGTGACCGTCTCCCGCTCCCGCACCCTGACCGGCCCGTACGAACGCGATCCGAACGGCCCGCTCATCACCGCGCGCCACAACCCGGACCTGCCCCTGCAGAAAGCCGGACACGGCAGCCTCGTGACGACGCCCGCCGGCGAGTCCTACCTGGCCTACCTGGTCTCCCGCCCGATCGGACGGCACGGACCGTGCGTTCTGGGCCGGGAGACGGCCCTCGCGCCCGTGACCTGGACTTCCGACGAATGGCCCCGCGTCCCGACCGGCGAGCCGGCCCTGGAAGTGGCCGCGCCGGTCTCCGCGGGACGGGAGGCGGACCGGGAGACCGGCCCGGAGCACACCCCGGCGCCGGGCACCCACGTCGAGGACGACTTCGACAGCCCCACCCTGGGGGCCCAGTGGTCCACCCTTCGGCGCCCCGCAGCGCCGGACTGGCTGTCCCTCACCGACCGCCCCTCCCACCTGCGGATACGAGGAGGCCGCGCTCCCCACAGCCTCGTCGGACCGAGCCTGGTGGCCCAGCGGGTGACCGCGCCCCGCTGCTCCTTCGAAGCCACCCTGGAGTACCGCCCCGAGGAGTTCCAGCACCTCGCCGGGATCACCGCGTACTACAACACCCGCAACTGGTACTACCTGTACGTCACCGCCGACGACACGGGCCGGCCCGTGCTGCGCAGGGCGAGCAGCGACCGGGGCGTGCTGACGGTCGACGAAGCCGGCGGGATACCTCTCGACGGCCCCACCGTCAGGCTCGGCCTGGGATGCGAACTGGACGGCGGACACCTGCGCTTCCACTACGACACCGGCGCCGGCCGGCGCCCCTTCGGCGAGGCGGCCGACGCCACCGTGCTCTCCGACGAGCACGCCGAGGACGTCCAGGACGGGCAGGTCAGAGCCATGGGCTTCACGGGCGCCTTCGTCGGAATGTGGGTCTGGGACCTCTCCGGACAGGGCCGGTACGCCGACTACGACCGTGCGACGTTCAAAGCCGAAGCCTGACCGAACTCGGCTGATCAGGAACACCGTTCGCGTGGTTCACGCCACCGGCCCCTCGTCGGCGCACCGGGTCAGAGACGGACGACGGCCCAGAGACGCCGCCCTTCCGGGCCCGTCTCCGTGCCGCACCCCTCTACGCCCGGCAGGGCGGTCAGCCGGTGCAGGACGTCGTCACCCTCCGGAGCGTGCCCCGGGGCGAGGTCGCAACGGTGGGAGAGGACGACCACGCACGCCTGCCCGTCCTGGTCGGAAAGGTGCACGCTGACCTTCCGTCCGCCGTCGCCGACGGCGGTGGCGACGAGTAGTTCCGTGGCGGAACCCAGAACCCGGACCACGGCCGGCCCGAGGCGGTGACCCCAGGCGCCGAGCTGTTCGAGAACCTCGCGCCGGGCCTTCCCCGGCACCCACGCGGCGGACTCGTAACTCCGGTTCGCGCCCCGTCGGTTCCTCATCCCGACACCGCGAGGAACGGCTCTCCGTGCGATCTCTGCCTGCTCCCCGACGCCGCGGGAGAGGTCCGGAGGGGGCGGAGAGAGCGGCTTCTTCGGTGGCGGCGGCGTGCGCGGGGGAAAGCTCGGCGGATTGGGCCCTTCGGCCACCGGCGCGGTCATACGGGCCTCCCGAACGGTGTGCGGCACCTTCCCGACGGAGTGCTGCCGTTCCGTCAGGGTAGAGCGCCCCGCCCCGGCCCGGGCCGTTTCGCCCGGTTGTCCGGGCAGGGCAGGCCGCCGGACCCGCGGGAGCGGACGCTGGAGGAGGCCGCCGTGCCGGAACCCGACCACGCGGGCATGACCCTCACCCGCGCCCTTCCGAGCTGGTCACGCCGCGATTCGCCCGCCGCTGAACCACGGCGTGGGGACCGGCGCGGAACCGGGCCCCACGCCGTGGCCGGCCGTCAGCGCCCGGACGTCTTCAGGAAGACCGGGTTGGTGAGGGCGGCCATCGGGCCGAACATCAGCGCGTCGCCCATGGTGTTGCCCTGCCCCGCCGAACCGTTCGCCATCGGGTGGCGGACCTCGGCGCGCACGTACGCGGCGAGCGAGGCGGTCGTACGCCACACCACCGTGCCGGTGCCCTCCGCGCTCAGGGACTCCTGGTGCATCTGGCCCTCGTCGGTGATGAAGCGGACCGTGCCGTTCGGTACGCCCTTCACGTCGAGGCGGACGTCCACCGGCGCGTCGGCGGGCGCCTTGAGCGTCTCGCCGATACCGGCCTGCTGCGCGTCGCCGCTGACGGTGAACGACAGCTCCACGGCGGCGGACTCGGCGATCCAGCTGCGCCCGGCGCGGATGCCGTCCATGACCGAGTCCGTCCGCAGGTCGTCGGCGAGGACGACGTTGTGCGGCAGACCGATGACCTGCGGGGTGCTGTGCGCGTCGCTGTTGCCCATGGCGGGCACCCAGCGGCCGCCCGAGCGCACCGCCTCGCCGATCTTCTGGTCCCAGGTGCTGATGGCGTGCTCGTCGTCGTAGGTCCACGGGCCGGTCCACACCTCGGTGGCGTCGGCGTCGTCGAAGCCGAACTTCCACTGGCTCGCCACGTACGCGCAGTACATGTGGGCGGGTACCACCAGGCCACCTCCGCGGCGCACCTGACGGGCGAAGCGAGGGAAGGCGTCGTCGCGGTTGCGGTAACGCCAGTCGATCCACTCGCCGGGCGGAAGGCCGAGGGCGAGCCAGTGGCCGTTGCGGGTGGTGACCTCCTCCCCGGTGATGATCAGCAGGTCGGAACCGGCGTGTTCGCCCCACACCGCGTGCGCGGACGAGGTGTTGTGGTCGGTGGAGACCATGAAGTCCAGCCCCGCGTCCCGGGCGCCCGCCGCCACCTCGGCGGGCAGCCGCTTGCCGTCGGAGTGGACCGTGTGCAGGTGGCAGTCGCCCCGGTACCAGGCACGGCCGCGGCCCCTGGCCCGCTGCGGCGGGAAGTCGCGGGGAGCGGCCGGACCGGGCTTGCCGTAGGTCAGGGTCACCTGGACCTGGTAGTTCAGCCCCTGCGGGGCGACCTGGTACGGGCCGAGCACGACGTGCCAGGTGCCGCGGTCGACCTTGCCCGGCAGATAACCCGGGGTGGCCTCGCCGTTGCTGATCTCGAAGGAGGTACGGGAACCACCGGACCATCCCCGGAAGCCGCGCCCGCCCAGGCCGATGCCGCCCTCGTCGAAGATGCCGATGTCGCACGAGTTGCCGGGGGTGCCGGAGGGGACCGAGGGCTTGTCGTAGGAGTACGACACGGCGATCTTCGCCACGCCGGACGGAACCTCCACCGGGAGGTAGACGAAGTCGGCGACCCCGGTGGCCAGATGGCCGCTGATGACGTGGGTCTCCTCGGCGGTGTCCGAGGCCGGCTCCGCTGCCTGGGCCGGCGGGGCGAACGCCATGGGGGAGAGGGTGAGGGCAGCCGCGCCGGCGAGCCCTGCGGCCAGAAGCCCGCGGCGTCCCGGCCCGTCGCCGGGTTCGCCGGTCCGCTCGGCGTCGGGGCGGAGGCTGTCCACCTGGTGCTCGCAGTGGCCGTCAAGACACATGGGTCGTCCTCGGAGAAGTGTGCGGTGGTTGAATGCGCTTACTTTCCGACTCTTGGCGAGCTCCGTGAACACGGTGTGACCCGCGTGTGGCGGGGCGAAGTATCGACGGCGGCGGAAGCGCGTCGGCCCCGGCGCCCGGCCCTCAGCCGTGATACCTCGCCCGACCTGCGGAAACACTCTTCGGGCGGAGCGCTGCGGACGACGGGCGGAGTGATCTGCCGGTAGAGGCTGGTGTCGACGACGCCGCCGGACCGCCGGAGGTGATGACGACGACCACGCGGCTGCAGGCGCGGCCGAGCAGTTCGAGCATCGGCCTGGTCCGGGGCGTCGCGGAGTGACGTTCACCGACAACGCCCTTTCTGCCCGAGTCCGGCCGGGAGCCGGACGCAAGGGGAGGCTATGGAGCATCTTTAGGGCGGTCAATAACTAAAAACAGATGCAGTTCCAGGGTTTTGCGGGAAACAGAAAGAACTGTTTCGCCAATGATCGGCAAAACTGGAACGTGCCACTATCATCGGTCCATGGACGTGGCTTCCAATCGCTCCTCACCCCGCAACAGAACCAGGGAAGAGATCTTCCGGGTCATCCAGGGCGGCGGTGCTCTCACGCGCGCGCAACTCGTGGAAGTCACCGGGCTTTCCCGGAGCACGGTCAACCACGCGGTCTCCCGGCTGATCGCCGAGGAGCGCGTGAGGGAGGAAGACCCGGAGGTCAAGGGGCCGGGGAGCGGCAGCGGACGCCCGGCCGGCGTGCTGAGATGCGTTCCGGGCGGGGGCAGCTCCGCGGCGCTCGACTTCGGGCACACCCACATCAAGGTCGCCGTCGTCGACGACACGGGCCGGATGCTGGCCCGGCGACGCGCCGATCTCAACGTCGACCTGTGCGCCTCCGAGGCCATGGACGCGGCGGCGGACATGCTCGGGGAACTCCGCCGGGAGCACTTCCTCGACGACCACTCGACCGTGGTCGCCGGAATTCCGGGACCGCTCGACTCCGCGACGGGGCTGGTCCGTTCGCCCACCATCCTCTCCAGCTGGGTCGGTCTCGATCCCGGGAAGGAACTCGAACGCCGGCTGGGCCTTCGGGTGCACGTCGAGAACGACGCGGTGCTCGGGGCCTACGGAGAACTGAGGCACGGTGCGGGCCAGGGCTATTCCGACTTCCTGTACGTGAAGGCCTCCCACGGCATCGGCGCCGGGATGGTGCTCGGCGGCGAGCCGTACCGGGGAGCTCTGGGGTTCGCCGGCGAGATCGGCCACACGCCGCTGCCCGGCTACACCGAACTCTGCCGGTGCGGCCGGCGCGGCTGCCTGGAGGCGGTGGTCTCGGTCGAGTCGGTCAAGGCGCAGATCGCCCACACCCGTCCCAGCCCGGGCTCGGACGTCTCCCTCGGGGACCCGCCGGACGATCCCACCACCTGGCGAATCCTGAACGACGCGGGCCGCATCCTGGGTGAGGTGCTGTCCGTGCTGAGCAACCTGCTCAACCCGGCCGCCGTCATCATCGGGGGCGAACTCGGCGCCGCCGGAAACGCACTCCTGGAGGGTGTGTCCGCGACCGTGCACCGCAGCGCCCAGCCCGCGATCGCCGCCTCCCTCGGCATCCTCCCTGCCCAGCTGGGACGGGACGCGGAGCTGATCGGCGCTGCCGCGCTCGCTGCCGTGTTCGCGCGGAGGTGACGGGCGACCGGAACTGGTGGGAGCGCTCCCGTACCCGTGGGTGACCACAGGTGCCCCGGAGCGGTACGCCCGGTCACCGATGCGATCCACGGGCGCCGACGACTTCGAGGGCTCCGGCTCCGTGACCACGGGCCGAGGCGCCCGTCATGTGGCCGGCCCGCGCCCAAGGTGTTCTGTCCACGGAGGCGGTGTCCAGGATCGCGTGCGGCGACCAGCCCGTCGGCCTCGACTGCCGTCAGCGCCCTGCCGTGCAGATGGGCGAGCGCGCTGTCGGCGTGCTTGCTCGTCAACCGGGTCGCCAGGCAGCCGCGTCCGCCGCACAGGCGCTCCGGGCCGTCCGGGTGGAACTGCACGTGGGCGATCTCGCCGGCGGTGCCACCGGGGCCCGTGAAGAGCCGTCGGTCGAAGACCAGCCCGCAGCCGAACCCGTGACGGACACTCAGGTGCACACTCGCGCGGGTGCCCCGCCCCGCGCCGAAGACCGCCTCGCCCAGAGCCGCCAACTGTGCGTCGTTGGCGAGGGCGACTGGCCGGCCGAGTCCTTCGCTCGGGCGCGCGCGTGCCTCCTGCACGGTTCGGACGTACGCGGCCGGCCGCTCGTGGCGCACCGCGGACGCGGGGAGCGCGGGACGGCCGTCCCGGGTCACGGGGAGCGGAGCGGCGATCACCACCTGCCTGATGCCCGGGGAGCCGCGGTCGCGGGCCGTGTTCAGGAGTTCGAGGACCGCGGAAACCCACGGCCCGGCCGGACTCCTGTCCCGTGAGGCGACGACCGACAGCGTTCCGCGGTCGACCAGCGCGGTGACGACGGAGGTGTCTCGGAGCAGGGGCCGCCCGCGCCGGCGGGGAGCCCGCGTGCCTCGCCGGCGGACGGGAGGGGAGAAGAGGTGGGCGACGTGGTCAGTCGTGAGGGGGGTGCGGCGGTTCATGGGCGACGACCGCAGGCCCGGCCCTTGGCCGGTTTCCATGTGCCTGTCATGGAATTGCCGTCCCCCGTGCGCGGGGCGACCGCGGTCGACGTTCCCGTCCATTTCGCGAGGCCGGCGGAATTCGGGGCGAACGAGGTTGCCCGGCGGTGGTCCGGTCGTCGGAGCGGACGACGTCCGCGTCCTCGCCACCTCAAGAATGTCCCGCGGCCTTTGTTCCGGGCATGGAGCGGGCAACGCGTTCGCACCCGGATCGGGCCCGTCCGAAAGCGATGTGACGATGTGTCACTCACCGCCCGTGCTGCCCCGCTGCCTCGTCGCGTCGAGTGACAGCCTTCATGGCAGGGCCCTCGTCGCCCTGTCCAGGAAATACGCGCAGTTCCCGTCTCCGGGAGCGCCCGGGTCGGACCCCTCGACGAGCTCAGGCGGCCTCGTCGGTGACGGTGATCCCCAGACGGCCGGCCACGGCGGTCAGGGTCGCCCCGAGCGGGAGCGCGACGCGGGCGACGGCGTGCCGGTCGCCCCGCGTCGGGTCCCGGTTGACGATCAGTACCGGCTTCCGGTCCTCGGCCGCCTGGCGCACGAACCGGAGACCCGACATCACCGTCAGCGAGGACCCGAGAACCAGCAGTGACGTCGCCCCGCGGACCAGGGCGCGGCAACGCTCGACCCGCTCCGGCGGCACGGCTTCGCCGAAGAACACCACGTCCGGCTTGAGGACACCGCCGCACACCGTGCACGGCACCACGTGGAAATCACCGACCTGCTCGTCGGTGAGGTCGGCGTCACCGTCCGGGTTGAGACCGGCGGCCACGGGGGCGAAGCCCTCGTTGGCCCGCTCCAGCCGAACGGCGAGTTCCCGGCGCGCGGAGAAGGTGCCGCAGGAGAGACAGACCACCCGGTCCAAGCTCCCGTGCAGCTCCACGGCGTCCGGACTTCCGGCCGCCTGGTGCAGGCCGTCGACGTTCTGGGTGATCACGCCCGAGAGCAGCCCGTGCCGCCCGAAGGCTGCCACCGCCCGGTGTCCCGCGTTGGGGCGGGCACGGCCGAACGTACGCCACCCGAGGTGGCTGCGTGCCCAGTAGCGACGCCGGGCCCCGGCGTCCGCGGTGAACTCCTGGAAGGTCATCGGGGTGTGCCGGCTCAGGCTCCCGCCGTCCCCCCGGTAGTCGGGAATGCCCGACTCCGTGGAGATGCCCGCCCCGCTGAGTACCAGCACACCGCCGGCGCCGAGGGCATCGGCGACCGGAGAGGGGTCCGTGATCCCGGGCGGCAGATCTCCGGGGGGCGTCCAGGTCAGAGTGGGGCGCATGCGCATGCCCCCAGGTTACGGCGGGCCGTCCGGCAGGTCCCGGGCACGGTCACCGGCGGCGCCGCCACCGACCGGTCATGATCAGAGCGCCGACACCGAGCGCGGTGACCAGGCCGCACACCAGGTGGACGGTGAGAGAGGAGCCGCGGTACGAGGCCACGGTGTTGGCCGTCGCACCGGCGACCGTGACCACCCACAGAACGGCCCGGAGGAGATCGTCGCGCGTGACATTCTGGCGCTGCGCCGGAACGACGGTGCGGGGGCGGGCAGGATCGACGTCGGTCATGGGAACTCCCTGGTTGCGTCCGTGGTGAGGTTCTGGTGACCGAAGCTACGGATTCGCGGGCCCGAGACCGATCCCGCGTGCGCCACGACCGGTGGTAGTGCGGGCTGTACCGGCCGGTGTCTGGCGGGCGGGTCCGCGCCGTCGGTGGAGCCGGGAATGCATGAGAAAGGTGTACGGACGGGGATGGGTACTGGGTGGGGGGCCGGGGCCGCGGCCACGGCGGACTCGGAGGACGCCGAGGACGCGGGATTCGGGGCCGCGGTCGCGCGGACGCTGAAGGCGGCGGGCCGGGCGCTCAAGCAGTTGGCCGGCGGACTCGGCACGGCCGCCGTGGCGATGGCTCTGCTGTTGCTGCTGCTCGTGGCGGCGGTGACCGCGCCGGTCGGCATCGGGCTGGTCCTCGCTGCGCCGTTGCTGCGCTGCGTGCGCATGCTCGCGGACCGGGAGCGCAGACGGCTCTCAGCCTGGGGCCCCGAGGTGGTCGCCCCCGGACCTCCGCCGGCGGGGCTACGGCTCGCCCTCCTCGACCCGGGCACCCACCGTGAGCTGCGGTGGCTGACCCGGCACGCGACGGTCGGCCTGCTTTTGGGGCTCCTCGGCGTGTGGCTCCCCGCCTCTGCGGTGCGCGACACCGCCTTCCCGCTGTACTGGCGCTTCGTTCCGGCGGACTCGTCCGCCACCGCCATGGGGTACGGCACCGCCGACTCGTGGCCCGAGGCCCTTGCCGCGGGCCTGCTCGGCCTCAGCTGGATCGCCGTCATCTTGGGCCTGTTCCCGGCCATGGCACGTCTCCAGGCGCGCTCCGGCCGCCGCCTGCTGGCCGCCGGCCCCGACCTCGACCTGTCGCTCCGGGTCGTGGAACTGACCGCCACCCGCGCTGCCGCACTGGACGCCCACACCACCGAACTGCGCCGCATCGAACGGGCCCTCCACGACGGCACGCAGAACCGGCTCGTCTCGGTCGCCGTCCTGCTGGGCGCCGCCCGTCGCCAGGTGGCCCGCGACCCCGCGAAGGTCGACGAGATCCTCGAACGGGCCCAGTCCGCCGCAGAACAGGCGCTCGCCGAGCTGCGCACGGTCGTGCGCACCATCCTCCCGCCGGTGCTGGACGACCGGGGTCTCGCCGGAGCGCTCTCGGGACTGGCCGCGCAGAGCCCGGTACCCTGCCGGATCGATGTCGACGCCGCCGACCGCTGCCCGGCCTCGGTCGAGGCGACGGCCTACTACACGGTCGCCGAAGCCCTCACGAATATCGCCAGACACAGTGGTGCCGGGCAGGCCGTCGTGACCGTTCGCGCGCGCGACGGCCGTCTGCGCCTGACCGTCACCGACGACGGCCGAGGCGGCGCGGACCTGGAGAAGGGATCGGGCCTCACCGGCATCCGGCGCAGGGTCCTGGCCCACGACGGTAGGCTCCACCTGGCCAGCCCGGCCGGTGGACCGACGACCCTTGAGGTGGATCTTCCCTGTGGACCGTGACCTGCGGATCGTCATAGCCGAGGACGACGCGTTGTTGCGCGAGGGGCTCGCTCTTCTGCTGCGTGCCGAATCCATGGACGTGGTGGCCACGGCAGGAACCCCGGACGAGGCGCTGAGGGCCATCGAGGAGCACCAGCCGGATGCCGCGATCCTCGATGTGCGGATGCCGCCGACGCACACCGACGAGGGTATCCGCGTGGCCGTCGAAGCCCGCTGCCGCCGCCCGGAGTTGCCGGTCCTGGTGCTGTCCGCCTACGTCGAGCAGAGCTTCGCGACGCAGCTGCTGACCGGTGGGGTCGGTGGGCTCGGATACCTGCTGAAGGAGCGGGTGGGCCGGGTGGACGAATTCCTGGAGGCGCTGCACCGGGTGGCTTCCGGAGGCACGGCCATCGATCCCGAGGTGGTGGCTCAGCTCTTCACCCGCTCCCGTCAGGACCCGCGTCTGGAACGGCTGAGCCCCAGGGAGCGGGACGTGCTGGCGCTCATGGCCGAGGGGCTGGGCAACACTGCCATCGCCGCGCGCCTCTTCGTCACGGACGGGGCGGTCCACAAACACATCCGCAGCATTTTCGCCAAGCTCGATCTCGCCCCGACCGACCAGGCGGACCGGCGCGTCGCCGCCGTACTCCACTACCTGGAAGACACACGGCGCCGTGCGTGAGGCGGTGACTGGTACAGCCTGCTGAACCTCTGGACGGGTGTGCGCGGCAATGATCCGCGGACGCGCCGCTGATGTGCTGGGTCACGTCACAGCAGCCCCCGTACGGACGGACATTCCGATGAGCTTCCACAGCCCTGCCGGTGCCGGTACAGATGCCCGGCCGCCGCACCCGAACCGGGCGGACCCGGGAAAGGGCCGGTCCAGGACACGGACCGCCTTCCGTAGGCGTCCTCTGACCTGGTTCTTCTCACTCGCCTTCGTCCTGAGCTGGCTCGCCTGGACGCCCTATGTCCTCTCCCGGAGCGGTCTGGGTGTGTGGGACGCCGCCTCCCCGGCGGTCGGCGGCACCACCCAGCTCCTGGGCGTCCTGCCCGGTGCGTACCTCGGCCCCATCGGGGCGGCGCTGCTCGTCACCTGGGCCGGTGAGGGACGCGAGGGGCTCCGGGTCTGGCGCGGCAGGATGACCCGGCTGAAGGTGAGCCTGCGCTGGTTCGTCGTGGTCCTCCTCGCGGTGCCGGCCGCGCTGACGGTGGCTACCGCGGTGGTGGCCGGACGCGCTCCGGTCCTGCCCTCGCTCGCCGTTCTGGCCGCCTACCTGCCCGGACTCGTCCTGCAGATGATCACCACCGGCCTCGCCGAGGAGCCCGGGTGGCGTGAGTTCGCCATGCCCCGCATGCAGGGCCGGTACGGCCCGGTGGTGTCCACCCTGTTCGTCGGTCTGCTGTGGGGTGCCTGGCACCTGCCGCTGTTCCTCACCGAGTGGGGCGGCGGCCCGCACGTGCACCCCACCAGGGTGCTGGAGTTCATGGGCACCACACTCGCCTTCAGCTACGTGATGACCTGGCTGTTCAACCGTTCCGGCGAGAGCATGCCGTTGGTCGTGCTGCTGCACACCAGCGTCAACAACTTCTACTCCGTGGCGTGGTCGTACGTGTTCCCGTCCCTGTCCTCGGACTACACGACGCACGCCTTCCTGCTCTGCTCCACCGTGGCCGCGCTCTCCCTCCTCGTCGTCACCCGAGGCCGTCTGGGACTGCCGGTGGAGCGCTCCGCTTCCCTGGGCACCGGCCCGCGGATCACGGCTCAGGGCACGTCGCCCGGCACTGTGCCCGGTGACGCACCGGACCGGACGCCGCAGCCCGAACTGCCCTGATCCGCCGGTCTTCGCCGGTCTCCGCCGGGCGCCCCCTGCGCAGCGTCCCGGGCGCATCCGGCGGGGTCGGACGACCGATGGTCTACTGGGAAACGCGGGAGGCGACCCGCCGCCCGCTCCGTCTCTCCGCCGGGGTACCGACATGCGTCCTTCCGCCGCCTTTCCCGGACGTGTTCCGCGGGCCGCCGTCGCCGTCGCCGCCGTACTGGCCGTAGGCTGCCCGGCGGCCGTAGCGGTCGCGCCATCCCCGGGTGCTCCCGCCCCCGCCGTGGTCGCGCTCTCCTCGACCGCCGCCGGTTCACCCGCACCGCTCGTCATGCGGGCCGACAGGACCGATCCGCGTACCGAGGCCGCACGACTCACCATTCCGGCGATCGGCGTCACGGACCTCCGCGTGGTTCCGTACGAGGGCACCACGGACGACTCACCGGGCACCCGCATCCAGGACGGAGGAGTCGCCGCGAGTCCGTACGGCGAGGACGGCGGCGTCGGACCGGGCGAGACCGGGAACTACTTGGTGACGGCCCACCGTCTCTCCGACGGGGGGCCGTTGCGCGATCTTCCATCGCTGGGCGAGGGCGACACGGTCCTCGTGGCGGAGGGCGGCACGGTGTACGAGTACCGGATCACCGAGACCCGGCAGACCTCCTTCCGCTCCGCCCGCTCGCTCGCCGAGCAGCGCGCCGAAGTGCCGGGGGAGCCGGGCGAGAAACCGACCCGGGCCATGATCACCATCTCCACCTGCGCCACACCGGAGGACGACGCGGCCGGAAACCACTGGCGCGATGCCCACCACAACCCGGAGCACCGCATCGACAAGATCGGCGTGCTGGTCTCGGCCCGACCGGCTTGAGCCGCGGACGGTCGGACCGTGGGACCCGGGTCGGGCGCGGTCGGGCGCGGTGTGAGAGGTGTCGAACGGCCGGCTGTGGGGCTACCGTAAAAGCATGGCCAGAACCGAGCGTGATACCGATCGGCAGGCCGGCTACACATGTCCGGCCTGCGGGCGGCCCGTCGAGAGCGAAATCGTGCGGCGCAAGACCCTCGGTATCTTCGTCCCACGCTGGGGTCCGGGCGCGTGTCACCACGCCGACTGCCCGAGGTGCGCGGACGAGCCGGCGGCCACGGGCTCCTCGAAGCGTCATGTGAGAGCCCCGGGGCGCCCGGAGCCCCGTCCGTACCACGGGCGGCACCGCTGATTCCACGTCCGCGCCGCCCGCACCGGAGCATCCGAGCCTTCAGGTCGGGGTGTGTCCGGCGGGCCGAAGCCCGGAACGTGATCCGGTGATTCCTTGATGCTGATTCCTTGATACCGGGGGAGCGTCAGGGGCCGACCGGGAAAGACGCTTGCAGGGCGAGGCGCCGTTCGGCGCCGTCACCGATGCGCTCCAGTTCCTCGTCGAGTGCGAGGAACTCCTCCCAGTGCTCCCTGCCCGTGGCCTTGACCAGTCGCGCGACGACGAGGTCTTCGAGGTCCGGAACTCGCTTGTTCTTCCAGATCTTGTCGGCGGTGCTCACCAACAGGTCTTCCAGCGTCGTCCCCGCTGCGGCCCACGCGGCGTGCGTGCCTGCGAAACGCGCCAGTCCGGCGTCGAATCCGTGCGCCAACAGCAGTTTTCTTCCGGCCTCTTCGTGGAGCGAACCGGCTCCGGAGAGTTCGGCGGGATGGTGCGTCTTGCCGATGTCATGGGTTGCCGCGCCGAACAGGACGGCGGCGCGGTCGACGGGGAGGCCGGGGGCGTGCGACTCCGTCCAGTCGACCAGCCGGTGCGCCACGTCGTGCACGGCGCGCAGGTGTACGGCGAGTCTGGGGGGAGCGGCCAGCCGGCGGAGGAGACCGGCGACGGAGTGGGGCAGGGGGCGCAGCGGTGGATCGGTGGGTTCGAGCATGGCCCGGGACAGCAGGTCTGATGGCGTCACCGGGGGATGGTAAGCGCTGCTCCGCGTACCGTCATCGGCTCTGTGCCGAGCCGATGGCGGAACGTTCCCCGGCGATGGTGGCGCTGGGACAACGAAGCCCGGCAGGAACTTCCGGTGTCGGGGACGGGCCCGTCCGCTGGTTCCACCGGTGAGGGCGGGCGTGTGTCGAAAGCGGCGCCGTCCGCCCGGAGGGCGGGTCCGGCGGCGTCCGGTGCG
>NZ_JBSFVR010000161.1:0-15913 GCF_053592415.1 Streptomyces sp. NPDC002690
CCCGCTCGCGCCGGCCGCCGCCCTGGCCGCCCGCCGCCTCGTCGTCCAGCCGCAGCGTCAGTGAGATCCGCTTGCGCGGCACGTCGACGTCCATGACCTTGACCTTCACGATGTCCCCGGGCTTCACGACGTCGCGCGGGTCCTTCACGAAGGTCCTCGACATCGCCGACACGTGGACCAGACCGTCCTGGTGGACGCCGATGTCGACGAAAGCGCCGAACGCGGCGACGTTGGTGACCACGCCCTCCAGGACCATCCCGGACTCCAGGTCGCCGATCTTCTCGACACCCTCCTTGAAGGTGGCGGTCTTGAAGGCCGGACGCGGGTCACGGCCCGGCTTCTCCAGCTCCTTCAGGATGTCGGTCACCGTCGGCAGACCGAAGGTGTCGTCCACGAACGCGTCGGCCCGCAGCGACCGCAGCACGTCGGTGTTGCCGATGAGGGACGCGACCTCGGTGCCCGCCGTCTTCACCATTCGGCGCACCACCGGGTACGCCTCCGGGTGCACGCTCGACCCGTCCAGCGGGTCGTCCCCGCCCCGGATGCGGAGGAAACCCGCGCACTGCTCGTATGCCTTCGGGCCGAGCCGCGCAACGTCCTTGAGCGCCTTGCGGGAGCGGAAGGGGCCGTGCGCGTCCCGGTGCGCGACGATGTTCTCGGCGAGCCCGGAGCTGATCCCCGAAACCCGTGAAAGCAGCGGCGTGGAAGCGGTGTTGACGTCCACGCCGACGCCGTTCACACAGTCCTCGACGACCGCGTCCAGCGAGCGCGAGAGCTTCACCTCGGACAGGTCGTGCTGGTACTGGCCGACGCCGATCGACTTCGGGTCGATCTTCACCAGCTCGGCCAGCGGGTCCTGGAGGCGCCGGGCGATCGACACCGCGCCGCGCAACGACACGTCCATGTCCGGGAGTTCCTGCGAGGCGAAGGCCGACGCCGAGTACACCGAGGCGCCCGCCTCCGACACCATCACCTTCGTGAGCTTCAACTCCGAGTGCTTGTCACACAGTTCGCCCGCCAGCTTGTCCGTCTCGCGGGACGCCGTGCCGTTGCCGATCGCGATCAGGTCCACCGAGTGCGTGCGGCAGAGCCGCTCCAGCTTCGTCAGCGACTCCTCCCACCGGTTCGCCGGGACGTGCGGGTGGATGACGTCGGTCGCCACCACCTTGCCCGTCGCGTCGACGACCGCCACCTTCACGCCGGTACGGAAACCGGGGTCGAGCCCCAGGGTGGCCCGGGTGCCCGCCGGAGCGGCCAGCAGCAGATCGCGGAGGTTGGAGGCGAAGACGCGTACCGCCTCGTCCTCCGCCGCGGTGCGCAGCCGCAGCCGCAGGTCGATGCCGAGGTGCACCAGGATGCGGGTCCGCCAGGCCCAGCGGACCGTGTCGCCGAGCCACTTGTCGCCCGGCCGCCCCCGGTCCGCGATGCCGAAGCGGCGCGCGACCATGTTCTCGTACCCGGACGGGCCGGGCTCCTGGGAGGGCTCCTCCGGCTCCAGCACCAGATCGAGCACGTCCTCCTTCTCGCCCCGGAGCATGGCGAGAATGCGGTGCGAGGGCAGTGCGGTGAAGGGCTCGGTGAAGTCGAAGTAGTCGGCGAACTTCGATCCGTCCTCCTCCTTGCCCGCACGCACCTTCGCCGCGAGCCGGCCGCGCGTCCACATCCGCTCGCGCAGTTCGCCGGTCAGGTCGGCGTCCTCGGAGAAGCGCTCGGCGAGGATCGACCGGGCGCCCTCCAGTGCCGCGGCTCCGTCCGCGACCCCCTTCTCCGCGTCCACGAACCCCGCCGCCGCGGCGAGCGGGTCGACGGACGGGTCGCCGAGCAGCCCGTCGGCCAGAGGTTCCAGACCTGCCTCGCGGGCGATCTGCGCCTTCGTCCGCCGCTTCGGCTTGAACGGGAGATAGATGTCCTCCAGGCGCGACTTGGTGTCCGCCGCCCGGATGCGGGCCTCCAGGGCCTCGTCGAGCTTGCCCTGTTCGGCCACGGAAGCGAGGATCGCGGAGCGGCGGTCCTCCAGCTCCCGCAGATAACGCAGCCGCTCCTCCAGCGTGCGCAGCTGCGCGTCGTCGAGCATCTCCGTCGCTTCCTTGCGGTAGCGCGCGATGAACGGGACGGTCGACCCGCCGTCGAGCAAGGTGACGGCTGCCGCCACCTGTCGCTCACGTACGCCGAGTTCCTCGGCGATCCTGCCTTCGATGGACGTCGTCACGGTGTTCCCGGCTCGCCTTCTCGTAACTACTGTGCTGCTGGCTCTGCTGACGGCCCGCCCACGGTGCGGAGCGGGCTCCGTACCGTGGGCGGGCGTCATTCGGGGTGGTCCCCTTCGCCTGCATTGTGCCGGGTGGCCGGGGGCCGTGTCGCGCGACCTGTGCGAACCGCGGGTCGGGAACCCGTGCCGGTGCCGTCCGGGGCTCAGCCCTTGCCGATCAGGTCCTCGGGGAAGGCGCCTGCCGAGGCGGCCGTGTACAGGAAGCCGCGTCCCAGCTCGGTCAGCCGGGCCACTCCGTCCGCCCCCAGGTGCTCGTACGGCGCCGCGTCCAGCCGGTCCGTGGTCTCCTCCAGCTCCGCCCGCAGGGCGGTGCCCGCCTCCGTCAGGGAGCCCTCGTCGTCCAGCAGCCCCCGTGTCCGCAGCCTCTCGGAGGCCGCGTCCCAGTCCTCGCGGCGCCAGCCCCGGGTGCCGAGGGTCCAGCGGGGGGACATGCCCTTGCCGGTCGCGGTGTGGCTGACCAGCGCTTCGAGCGGGTCGAGACCCGCGGTGAGCAGCGCGGCGAGGTGCCCGTCACCGCGGTGTTCGCGCAGCAGTGTGGCCGCGTGCCAGAACGCGAGGTGCGGCTCGGCGGGCACCGACAGATCGGCGTGGGCGGCGTACAGCGGCCGGGCGTGGCGGCTGCAGGCCTCGGTGGCCCGCAGCGCCAGTCCGGCGGCCTCCGTCATCTCGGGCGAGCCGATGATCTCCTCGCCGAGCAGGCGGCGGAGCGTGGTGTCGGCCGCGCGGAGCCTGGCCGCGAGGGCCGCCTCGGGGGAGGCGACCGACCAGACGGCCGGCAGATGACGGGCCACCAGCTCGTGGTTGAAGTTGTAGAACGTCGAGGTCACCGCACCGGCCCCGACCGCCCCGAGCGCGGCTCCCCGGGCGGCGAAGTACGCGGCCCGGGGATCGTCGATCCCCAGTGCGCCGAATTCGGTGGTGAGGTCGGGGGAGAAGAAGAGCGTGGAGTGCAGCGGGTTGACGGCGTTGTGGCAGCGGCGGCCGGCGCGGGGCGGCAGAGTACTCATGGTCCGCACATTACCGACTGGTCAGTATGGAGGGAACCCCCGTCCCTGCTCCCGCCCGGGGAAGGAACGCCGGCCGGGAGTCAGGTGGCCCAGGTGGACCGTGGAGTCAGGTGGTCCAGGTGAAGCGCGGCGTCCGTCGCTCCAAGAAGGCACTGACGCCCTCCACCGTGTCTTCGCCCGTGCTCGCCTGCGCGGCCCAGTACGCGTCCCGGTCGGTGCGGCCGGCGGCGAACTCCTTCGCCGCCGCCTGGGTCAGCTGGGACCGGGACGCCAGGACGCGGCAGAATTCCGCGACCCGGCCGGCCAGTTCCGGCGGCGGCAGTATCTCGTCCACCAGCCCCGTGCGCAGAGCGCGCTCGGTGCCGATCAGCTCGCCGGAGAAGAGGAGGTACTTCGCGGTCGCCGGGCCCACCAGCCCGACGAGCCGCCGGGTCGAGGAGGACGAGTAGACGATCCCCAGCTTGGCGGGGGTGACGCCGAACCGTGCTCCTTCCTCGGCGAACCGGAAGTCGCAGGCGGCGGCCAGTTGGCTGCCACCTCCCACGCAGAAGCCGCGTACGGCCGCGAGGGTCGGCCGGGGGAACGCGGCCAGCGCCTCCTCGGCGGCCACCGTCAGCTCCGGGGTCAGCTTCCCGGGCTCCTGGAGGGACGAGATGTCCGCCCCCGCGCAGAAGGTGTCGCCCGCGCCCGTGAGCACCAGCACCCGTACCGAGACGTCAGCCGCCAGCCGTTCCAGCAGGGCGGGCAACTCCCGCCACATCGGGGCCGTCATGGCGTTCCGTTTCGCGGGATTGCTGATCACGACGGTCGCCACCCCGTCCGAGACGGAGTGCTCCAGCTGTGGCTCGGTGCGGTCCATGCGCCGGATGCTATCCGTACCGTTCGCTCCTATGATCCGACCAGGGGTGCCCGCGTCCGTACGCACCGCGAGGAGCTGTCGATGGCCGATTCCCTGGGCCGGCGCAGAAAACTCAACCGCGACTTCGGCACGCTGGTCGTGCTCGGCGTCCTGCTCGTCGCCGCCGGCGTCGTCGGTCTCGTCCACACCGGTGTGGCCACGCTCACCACGATGCTGCTTTTCGGCTGGCTCCTGCTCTTCGGTGGCCTGGTCGGTCTGGCGCACGCGGTGCAGTCCCGGGGCAGCCGGTTCTTCTGGCTCGCCGTCGTCGTCGCGGCCCTGAACATCGCGGCCGGGGTGGTCGTGATCCACGACCCGCGCGGCAGCGCCGAGGCACTCACCATGTTCGCCGCCCTGCTCTTCCTCACCGGCGGGCTGTTCCGGCTGGTCGGTTCGGTCGTGGTGCGCGGACCACAGTTCGGCTGGACCCTGCTGCAGGGTGCCTTCGGCCTGCTCCTGGGCCTGCTGGTGCTCTTCGACTGGCCGCACAGCAGCCGGTACGTCCTCGGGCTCTTCTTCTCGCTCTCGCTGCTCTTCGACGGCCTGGGTCTGATCGCGATCGGCGTGGGAGGTCGGCAGGTCGTCGGGCTGGTCACCGAGCAGACGGCGGCGGAAGGGGGCAGCGGCGGAAGCAGGCCGAATAGTGCCCCAAAAGGTGGCCAGAAGTAGTCCACATGTGACGCCGTATTACGAAGCCGGTCAATACGAGTCGATAGGTGCCCACTTCCAGTCAGTGGCCGGACCGGCGCTCCGAGGTTCTCGACACTCGTCAGTCAACGGACGGTGGTCAGAGATGTGTGAACCGAGAGCGGGTGCCGGATGATGGAGAGCCGCGGGAGCGTTCCGGCCCGTCCCGTGCCGTACGAGGGAGTGTGGCGCTTCACCGCCCCCGCCGTCGACGTATCGGTACCGCGGGCGCGGCACGCGGTACGTGACCTGATCGCCAGGCAGGGCGTACCCGTGGAGGACGACATCCTCCAGGGGCTGCTGCTGATCGTCTCGGAGCTCGCGACCAACGCGGTCAAGCACGCGGCCCTCCTCTCGCCCGAGCTGGCGGTGGAGGTGGCGATCGGCGCCGACTGGATCAGGGTCGCGGTCGAGGACAACCACCCCTACCGCCCGACCGCGCTGGAGACCGACCACGCCCAGACGGGCGGCCGGGGGCTGCTGCTCGTTAAGGAGATCACCGCCGAGGCGGGCGGCACCTGCGACGTGGAGCACACCGCGACCGGCGGGAAGATCATCTGGGCGGTGCTCCCGCTGAGAACGCCGCTCTGACCCGTTCCGGCCCTGTCGGCGGGGCTGCGGGCCCCCTCCCGGGAACCGCCCGCCGCCCCGTCCGTTCCGGGCCCGCCGTCACCAGCCGGCCGAGGGGCCCGTCAGCTCACGGATCGCCGGCCGGGCCGCGTCCAGAACCGTCATGAACCACGCGGAGAACGGTCCTGCGGCGTGCCGTTCGGTCAGTTCCGCGGCGGTCACGAAGACCGTCTCGCCGACCTCCTCCGGGTCGGGCGCCGGGGTGTCCTGGGCCAGGCCGACGTACAGGTGGTTGAACTCCTGCTCCACCAGACCGGACGCCGGGTCCGGGTGGTTGTAGCGCACGGTTCCGGCCGCCGCCATCAGGGACGGCGAGATGCCCAGCTCCTCGTACGTGCGCCGGGCGGCGGCGGCGAAGGGGGCCTCACCCGGGTAGGGGTGGCCGCAGCAGGTGTTGGACCACACACCGGGGGAGTGGTACTTGCCGAGCGCGCGGCGCTGGAGCAGCAGACGACCCTGCTCGTCGAAGAGGAAGACCGAGAAGGCGCGGTGCAGCCGGCCGGGCGCCTGATGGGCGGCGAGCTTCTCCGCGGTGCCGATGGTGGTGCCGCTCTCGTCGACCAGTTCGAGCATGATCGCTTCTGCGGAGCCGTTCGACGAGCTGTGCGTCGCGGTGGCTGGTGTGGTCGGCATACCCATCCTTCGCTTTGGTTCCCGGCCTCGTGCGCCGGACCCCTGGAGTCCGGTCAAGTCTGCCCCACAAATGCCGCTTGTCCGTACTTCGGGTCCGGGCATGTCAGCCTCCGCGCGAGCCGGGCGGACGCGCCGGGGCTCCCCGTCGTCACCTGCAGAGCCGCGCCTCGTGGGCGGCGTGTCCGCTCGGTTCCAGCTGGAAGGTGCAGTGCTCCACGTCGAAGTGGCCGCCGACGCAGCCTTGAAGATCGTGGAGGAGCTTCTCGTGTCCGATGGAGTCCAGCATCTCCTGGTGGACGACGACGTGGGCCGAGAGCACCGGCATGCCGGAGGTGATCGTCCAGGCGTGCAGGTCGTGGACGTCCAGCACTCCCGGCAGTGCGGTGATGTGGGCGCGCACCTCGGCCATGTCCACCCCCTTGGGTGCGGATTCCAGCAGCACGTTGACGGTCTCGCGCAGCAGTTTCACCGTACGGGGGACGATCATCAGTCCGATCACCAGAGAGGCGATCGGGTCGGCGGCCTGCCAGCCGGTGGCCAGGATGACGCCCGCCGCGACGAGGACGGTGACCGAGCCGAGGGTGTCCGCGAGCACCTCCAGATAGGCGCCCCGGACGTTCAGACTGTCCTTCTGCCCGCCCATCAGCAGGGTGAGCGAGACCAGGTTGGCGATCAGGCCCACGGAGGCGAAGGCGATGGCCAGCCCGCCGCGGGTGTCGGCCGGCGTGATGAAGCGGTCGACCGCCTCGAAGACCAGGAAGGCGCCGACGCCGAGCAGCAGCAGACAGTTGGCCAGCGCCGCCAGGATCTCGGCACGGGCGAACCCGAAGGTCCGGTTCGGCCCGGCCGGCCGATTGGCGAAGTGGATGGCGAACAGGGCCATGCCCAGCCCCAGCCCGTCCGTCGCCATGTGGGCGGCGTCCGCGATCAGTGCGAGCGAATCGGCGAGCACGCCGCCGACGATCTCCATGACCATCACGCCGAGGGTGATGCCCAGCGCGATCCTGAGTCGCCCCAGGTACGCCGCCGACGCCGTCGCGGGTGTGCCGTGCGTGTGACCGTGGTCGTGGCCGGCCCCCATGCGCATGCCTCCAGACGGTGGTAAGGCTCGGGCCGTCGCCGCCCGACGAAGCCCAGTGAACTACGGGCGGGGGGTATCGGGCAACACGGTGTTGAACACCGTTGTCGTCTGCTCTGACCTGCACAAATGTGCGAGGGGTGGTTATCGGTCGGCTGCCTCGGGGTGGTGCAGCAGCCAGCCCTCCCATGCGGACTCCACCATCTCCCGCGCCCCCCGGCGCGCCGACCAGCCGAGTTCCTCCGCGATCCGTGCCGCCGAGGCCACCGACTTCGCGGCGTCACCCGCACGCGGGGCCTCCACGACCGGTTCCGTCCGGTTCCCGGTCACCTCGGCCACCAGGGAGGCGAGCTCGCGCACCGAGACGCCCTCGCCGCGCCCGACGTTCACCGTCAGGTCGCCCGGAGCGTCCCGGTCCGCCAGATGGCGCGCGACCGCCAGGTGCGCGTCGGCGAGGTCGGCGACATGGATGTAGTCCCGGACGCAGGTGCCGTCCGGGGTGGGGTAGTCGGCGCCGAAGACGCGGGGCGCCTCGCCGCGTGTCAGACGGTCGAAGAACATCGGGATCACGTTGAAGGCGCCGGTGTCCGCGAGGGCCGGCTCGGCGGCGCCCGCCACGTTGAAGTAGCGCAGGCAGGCCGTGGACATCCCGTGGGCACGGCCCGTGGCGCGTACCAGCCACTCGCCCGCGAGCTTCGTCTCGCCGTACGGGCTGATCGGCGCGCAGCAGGTGTCCTCGGTGATCACCTCGGCCTCGGGCACGCCGTAGACGGCGGCGGAGGAGGAGAAGACGAAGGAGCGGACGCTCGCCGCGGCGGAGGCCTCCAGCAGGATGCCGAGCCCGGCGACGTTCTCCCGGTAGTACATCAGCGGCCGCTCGACCGACTCGTCCACCCGCTTCTTCCCCGCGAGGTGCACCACGCCCGTGACCGCGTGACCGGCCAGCAGCCGGTCCACCAGCGCGCGGTCCGAGGAGGACCCCTGGACCAGCTCGATGTCCGCGGGGAGCCGCTCGGCCACGCCCGTGGACAGGTCGTCGAGCACGACTGCCTTCTCGCCGGAGGCGACCATGGCCTTCGCCACGTGTGCCCCGATGTATCCCGCACCGCCAGTGATCAGCCACGTCATGCCGATCAGCCTAAACGGTGTCCCGCCGTCCGCCGGGCGGTGTCCCTCACCGGCCGGCGGACGGCCGGCGACGGGGCTCCGCCTCCCGGCCGGTGACGGATCTCCGTACCGAGTTTGTCGCGCGGGGGCCTGATCGAGGAGGATGATCACTAAGCGGCGAACAGGGTGCAGGACTGACCCGAACAGAGCATAAATGGGCAGTGAACTCAACCTTCTGTTCATCCGATAGCCTCTGCCGATGTGCCGCAGGCCCGCCGGCTCGTTCCCGGGCCGCACCGCGTGCCCGTCCATGCCCGGATCAAGGAGTGAGTTCGTCTGTCGACCGCCATCCTCACCGGTGTCCCGGTAGCCGGTTCGTCGATCGGGGACGACCTGCGCGCCCTCGGTTTCGACGTCCGGCAGGCCGCCGACGCCGGTGAAGCCGCCGCACTCCTCAAGGACGTTCCCGCGGGCGACCGCGTCGCCCTCGTGGACCCCCGTTTCGTCGGCCACGTCCACGCCCTGCGCCTCGGGCTGACCGACCCCCGGTTCGCCGCCGCCGGTGTCCCCGGCGCACTGACGGTGCAGCCCGACGCGCGCGCGGCACTGCTGCGCGCCATGGACCGCACCATCGCGGCGGTCGGCGCCGGACGGCCGGTGGCCGACGGCGGAGGACCGGACCGTGACGAGGACCGCACGGTCCCCGGCCGCATCGCGCTCGCCCTGGAGGCCGGGGGGACGGCCGTGCAGCGCCCCGAACTCGGTTCGCTCACCGCCACCGTCCCCACCACCCCCGAGGAGCTGGCCACCGCCCGCGCGGCCGTCGAGGCCGTGGACGACGAGGCGGTACGGCTGCGCAGCGCGGTGAAGGCCCACGACGGCTTCTTCACCACCCACTTCATCAGCCCGTACTCCCGCTACATCGCCCGCTGGTGCGCGCGACGCGGCCTCACCCCGAACCAGGTCACCACCGCCTCGCTGATCACCGCGCTCGTCGCGGCCGGCTGCGCGGCGACCGGTACCCGGCCCGGATTCGTGGCCGCCGGGCTGCTGCTCCTTTTCTCCTTCGTCCTGGACTGCACCGACGGGCAGCTCGCCCGCTACTCCCTGCAGTACTCGACGATGGGCGCGTGGCTCGACGCGACCTTCGACCGCGCCAAGGAGTACGCCTACTACGCGGGCCTCGCCATCGGCGCCTCGCACATGGCGGGCGGCGACAGTGACGACGTGTGGGCCCTCGCGCTCGGCGCCATGGTGCTCCAGGCCTGCCGGCACGTCGTCGACTTCTCCTTCAACGAGGCCAACCACGACGCGGTCTCCAACACCAGCCCCACCGCCGCCCTCTCCGACCGGCTCGACAGCGTCGGCTGGACGGTCTGGCTGCGCCGGATGATCGTGCTCCCCATCGGTGAGCGCTGGGCCATGATCGCCGTGCTGACCGCGGTCACCACGCCCCGGATCGTCTTCTACGCGCTGCTCGTCGGCTGTTCGCTGGCCGCCTGCTACACCACGGCCGGCCGACTGCTGCGCTCGCTGACCCGCAAGGCACGGCGCACCGACCGCGCCGCGCGCGCCCTGGCCGACCTCGCCGACTCGGGCCCCCTCGCCCAGGCCGTGGCGGCCCTCGTCCGCCGCCCGGGCGGCGGCTTCACCGCGCCGCTGCTGGCCCTGGTGGGCAGCGGTGTGATGATCGCGACGGCCCTCCTCGCCCCCTTCGGGAGCTGGTGGCCGGTGGCTGCCGCCGGGGTGTACACCCTCCTGGCGGGACTCGCCGTGTCCCGCCCCCTCAAGGGCGCGCTCGACTGGCTCGTCCCGCCCTTCTTCCGGGCGGCCGAGTACTGCACGGTGCTGGCGCTGGCGGCCCGCAGTGACGTGCCGCACGCCGTTCCCGCGGCATTCGGCCTGGTAGCGGCCGTCGCCTACCATCATTACGACACGGTGTACCGGATCCGGGGCGGCACGGGAGCCCCGCCGCAATGGCTGGTCCGCACCGTCCTCGGGCACGAGGGCCGCACCCTCGTGGTGGCCCTGTTCGCCGCCGCACTCGGCACCCGTACCAGCTTCACCACGGCTCTCACCGCGCTCGCCGCGGCCGTGGCTCTGGTGGTGACCGTGGAATCCATCCGGTTCTGGGTGTCCTCCTCGGCCCCCGCCGTACACGACGAAGGAGAACTCGCATGATCGGCCTCGTACTGGCAGCCGGTGCAGGACGACGTCTGCGCCCCTACACGGACACCCTCCCCAAGGCACTCGTGCCGGTGGACGGCGAGAAGACCGTGCTCGACCTGACCCTGGCCAACTTCGCCGCGGTCGGTCTGACCGAGGTCGCCATCGTCGTCGGCTACCGCAAGGAAGCCGTGTACGCCCGCAAGGCCGAGCTGGAGGCCACGTACGGCCTCTCGATCACCCTGGTCGACAACGACAAGGCCGAGGAGTGGAACAACGCCTACTCCCTGTGGTGCGCCCGTGAGGTACTCAAGCGCGGCGTGATCCTCGCCAACGGCGACACCGTGCACCCCGTCTCCGTCGAGGAGACCCTGCTCGCGGCCCGCGGCGAAGGCCGCCGGATCATCCTCGCCCTCGACACGGTGAAGAGCCTCGCCGACGAGGAGATGAAGGTCATCACCGACGAGAAGGGCGTCCGCCGGATCACCAAGCTGATGGACCCGGCGACGGCCACCGGCGAGTACATCGGCGTGACCCTGATCGAGCCCGAGGCCGCGGAGGAGCTCGCCGACGCCCTGAAGGCGACGTTCGAGCGCGACCCCGACCTCTACTACGAGGACGGCTACCAGGAGCTGGTCAACCGCGGCTTCACCGTCGACGTCGCCCCCATCGGCGAGGTGACCTGGGTGGAGATCGACAACCACGCAGACCTCGCGAAGGGCCGTGAGATCGCGTGCCAGTACTGACCCGGCTCATCCCCTCCCCGCTGGTCGTCGACATCCGCCGAGGCGCGATGGACGACCTGGCGGAGGTCCTGCACGACCAGCGGATCTCGACCTCCGGCAAGCTGGCCATCGCGATCAGCGAGGGTTCCGGCCGCGCCCTGAAGGACCGGCTCGCGCCGTTCCTGCCCGGAGCGGACTGGTACCCCGTGAGCGACGGCACGATCGACTCCGCGGTACGGCTCGCCAACGGCATCAAGGGCAACCGGTACGACGCCGTGGTCGGTCTCGGCGGCGGCAAGATCATCGACGTGGCGAAGTACGCCGCCGCGCGCGTCGGGCTGCCCCTGGTCGCCGTGGCCACCAACCTCTCGCACGACGGCCTCTGCTCGCCGGTCGCCACCCTCGACAACGACAACGGCCGCGGCTCCTACGGGGTGCCCACGCCGATCGCCGTCGTGATCGACCTCGACGTGGTCCGCGGGGCGCCGGCCCGGTACATCCGTTCCGGGATCGGGGACGCGGTCTCCAACATCTCCTGCGTCGCCGACTGGGAACTCGCCCAGCGGATCAACGGCGAAGAGGTCGACGGGCTCGCCGCCGCCATGGCCCGCCAGGCGGGCGAGGCGGTCCTGCGCCACCCCGGTGGCATCGCCGACGACGAGTTCCTCAAGGTGCTGGCCGAGGGCCTGGTCCTCACCGGCATCTCGATGGCGGTCGCGGGCGACTCGCGCCCCGCCTCCGGAGCGTGCCACGAGATCAACCACGCCTTCGACCTGCTGCACCCCGCGCGCGCCGCCAGCCACGGCGAGCAGGTCGGCCTCGGCGCCTGCTTCGCCATGCACCTGCGCGGCGCCGCCGAACAGTCGCAGCAGATGGCAGTCGTCTTCCGCCGCCACGGCCTGCCCGTGCTGCCGGAGGAGATCGGCTTCACCGCCGACGAGTTCGTCGAGGTGGTCGACTTCGCCCCTCGGACGCGCCCGGGACGTTTCACGATCCTGGAGCACCTCAACCTGTCCACCGACCAGATCAGGGACGCGTACGCCGACTATGCAAAAGCCATCCGTAGCTGAACTCCGTCCGGTCGTGCACCCCCCGGGCGTGAAGGACCGGCGCAGTGGTGAGCACTGGGGAGGGCGGCTCTACATGCGCGAGATCTCCTTGCGCATCGACCGGCACCTGGTGAACACCCGGATCACCCCCAACCAGCTGACCTACGTCATGACCGTCGCGGGCGTACTCGCCGCGCCGGCCCTGCTCGTCCCCGGCATACCGGGAGCGGTGCTGGGCGTCGTCATGGTCCAGCTCTACCTGCTGCTCGACTGCGTCGACGGCGAGGTGGCGCGCTGGAAGAAGCAGTTCTCGCTGGGCGGGGTCTACCTCGACCGGGTCGGCGCCTACCTCTGCGACGCCGCCGTACTCGTCGGGCTCGGGCTCCGCGCCGCCGACATGTTCGGCACCGGACGGATCGACTGGCTCTGGGCCTTCCTCGGCACCCTCGCCGCCCTCGGCGCCATCCTGATCAAGGCGGAGACCGACCTCGTCGGAGTGGCGCGTCACCAGGGCGGGCTGCCGCCCGTCAAGGAAGCCGCGTCCGAGCCCCGCTCGTCGGGCATGGCGTTCGCCCGCCGCGCCGCCGGTGCGCTCAAGTTCCACCGCCTGATCCTCGGCGTCGAGGCGTCCCTGGTCGTCCTGGCCGCCGCCATCGCCGACATGATCAGGGACGATCTCTTCTTCACCCGCCTCGCGGTCGCGGTCCTCGCGGGCATCGCCCTGCTCCAGACCGTCCTGCACCTGGTGTCGATCCTGGCGTCCAGCCGTCTGAAGTGAGCACCCCATGAAACTCGGCGCGGTCATCATCACCATGGGCAACCGTCCCGTGGAGCTGCGCGCCCTCCTCGACTCGGTCGCCGCCCAGGACGGCGACCGGATCGAGGTCGTGGTCGTCGGCAACGGCGCCCCGGTACCGGAGGTCCCCGAAGGCGTACGGACCGTGGAGCTGCCCGAGAACCTCGGCATCCCCGGCGGCCGCAACGTCGGCATCGAGGCGTTCGGCCCCGGCGGCACCGAGGTCGACGTGCTGCTCTTCCTCGACGACGACGGCCGCCTGCCGAGGACCGACACCGCCGAGCTCTGCCGCCGGGCCTTCGCCGAGGACCCGGAGCTCGGCATCGTCAGCTTCCGCATCGCCGACCCCGAGACCGGGGTCACCCAGCGGCGGCACGTGCCCCGGCTGCGCGCCTCGGACCCGATGCACTCCTCCCGGGTGACGACCTTCCTCGGCGGCGCCAACGCGGTGCGCACCGCCGTGCTCGCCGAGGTCGGCGGGCTGCCCGACGCGTTCTTCTACGCCCACGAGGAGACCGACCTCGCCTGGCGGGCGCTCGACGCGGGGTGGCAGATCGACTACCGCGCCGACATGGTGCTCAGTCATCCGGCCACCGCCCCCTCCCGGCACGCCGTCTACCACCGGATGGTCGCCCGTAACCGGGTCTGGCTCGCCCGGCGCAACCTCCCCGCCCCGCTGGTCCCGGTCTACCTGGGCACCTGGGTGCTGCTCACTCTGGTGCGCCGTCCCTCGGTGCCCGCCCTCAAGGCTTGGTTCGGCGGTTTTCGCGAAGGATGGGCGACACCCTGCGGCCCCCGGCGCCCCATGAGGTGGCGCACGGTGTGGCGGCTGACCATGCTGGGCCGTCCCCCGGTGATCTGACCGGCTCTGAGACCATGGGACCGGTACGCATTCCTTTCCGGGTCCTGTCCGCCTGCGCCGCGCTCCTTCACCGGCCGCGTGGATCGAAGACGAGAGTTTCCATCTGTGAGTGACACAACGCATGACGGGCGGGTCGCCATGAGCGTCCCGCCGTCGGCCGACGAGGGGCTGAGCCCGGCGCAGCTGGCCGAGAAGTACGGTCTCACCGTGAGTGGCGCCCGGCCCGGGCTGGTCGCCTACGTCCGCCAGCTCTGGGGCCGCCGCCACTTCATCATGGCGTTCTCCCGGGCGAAGCTGACCGCTCAGTACAGCCAGGCCAAGCTCGGCCAGGTGTGGCAGGTGGCCACCCCGCTGCTGAACGCGCTGGTCTACTACCTGATCTTCGGCTTGATCCTCGGCACGCAGAAGGGGATGGGCCAGGACGTTTTCATTCCGTTCCTGGTGACCGGCATCTTCGTTTTCACGTTCACCCAGAGCTCGGTCATGGCGGGTGTCCGCTCGATCTCCGGCAACCTCGGCCTGGTGCGGGCCCTGCACTTCCCCCGGGCCTCGCTGCCGATCTCGTTCTCCCTCCAGCAGCTCCAGCAGCTGCTGTACTCGATGATCGTGCTGGTGGCGATCGCCGTGGCGTTCGGCAACTACCCCAGCCTCTCGTGGCTGCTGGTGATCCCCGCCCTGGCGCTGCAGTTCTGCTTCAACACCGGGCTCGCGATGGTCATGGCCCGCCTCGGGAGCAAAACACCCGACCTGGCCCAGCTGATGCCCTTCGTGATGCGGACCTGGATGTACGCGTCCGGCGTCATGTTCTCCATCAGGCTGATGCTCCAGGACAAGCCGCAGTGGATCGCCAACGTGCTCCAGTACAACCCCGCGGCCATCTACATGGACCTGGTCCGCTTCGCCCTCATCGACGGCTACGGCGCGGAGAACCTCCCGGCCCACGTCTGGGCCGTCGCCATCGTCTGGGCGCTCGTGGTGGGGGCCCTGGGCTTCGTGTACTTCTGGAAGGCAGAGGAGCGGTACGGCCGTGGCTGACGACAACACTCAGGGGCGGGTCCCCACCGTCATCGCCGACGGCGTCCACATCGTGTACCGCGTCAGCGGCGGAGGCGGCGGCAGGGGCAGCGCGACCGCAGCCCTCAGCCGCATGGTCCGCCGGGGCAAGGGCGAACCCCGCGGCATCCGCAAGGTCCACGCCGTGCGCGGTGTCACCTTCACCGCCTACCGGGGTGAGGCCATCGGTCTCATCGGTACCAACGGCTCCGGCAAGTCGACGCTGCTGCGCGCCATCGCCGGCCTGCTCCCGACCGAGAAGGGCCGGGTCTACACGGACGGCCAGCCCTCGCTGCTCGGCGTGAACGCCGCCCTGATGAACGACCTCACCGGCGAGCGCAACGTCGTGCTCGGCGGACTCGCCATGGGGATGACCCGCGAGGAGATCCGCTCCCGCTACGAAGGCATCGTGGACTTCTCCGGGATCAACGAGAAGGGCGACTTCATCACCCTGCCCATGCGGACCTACTCCTCCGGCATGGCGGCCCGCCTGCGGTTCTCCATCGCGGCGGCCAAGAACCACGATGTCCTCATGATCGACGAGGCGCTGGCTACCGGTGACCGCAAGTTCCGGGTCCGTTCCGAGGAGCGCATTCGCGAGCTGCGCAAGGAGGCCGGCACGGTCTTCCTGGTCAGCCACAACAACGGGACGATCCGCGACACCTGCGACCGGGTCCTGTGGCTGGAAAAGGGCGAGCTCCTCATGGACGGCCCGACGGAGGAAGTCCTCCAGGCCTACGAGCGGGAGACCGGCAAGTAGTCCGGCGGGCGGGCACGGGCCGGACGCCGTGCGCGGTACCGGGCGAAACGCTTCGCCCGGGTGTCCGGCCCGTCCGCCTGAGGTGGTAGCCAAAGATCGCTTCTCCACCTGTCGGACGATGCCAAGTGTCCGGGCGCCGTGGAAGGTTGGGTGTCCGGGAGGCGGGTGCGACGGTGCGCAACACCCGGTCGAT
>NZ_JBSFVR010000162.1:0-15756 GCF_053592415.1 Streptomyces sp. NPDC002690
TGACGTGTCGACCAAGGAAGCCGGAATCTGGACGATCGTCTGGACGACGGTGCGGGCGTCGGCCGGGGTCAGCGCCGCGGCGGCGGCGACGGCGCGGTCGATCGCGGCCTCGTCGGCGTACTCGATCGCGTCGGCCAGTCCCGGGCAGGGCACCTCGGTGACGTCCACTCCGGCCGCGAACTGGCTGATCAGCCCGCGCTGGTAGGGGCTGCCGGTGGTGGCGGGGGTGGCCCAGATGGCGAACGGTCCGCCGCCGGCGGCCGCGGGCTTGATCGCCGGTACGGTGCCGATGACCGGCAACTCCGGCTCCAGTTCGGCGCGGAGGGCGGGCAGCGCGCGTACGGACGCCGTGTTGCAGGCGACGACCAAGGCGTCCGGCCGGAGCTCCGCGGCGGCGCGGGCCACGGCGAGCGCCAGCGTGGTGACGTCCTCGGGCGTGCGCGGCCCCCACGGCATGGTGCCGGGGTCCGAGGAGAGCACCAGATCGGCGTCGGGGCGCAGTCGGCGCACCTCGGCGGCGGCTGCCAGCAGGCCGATTCCTGAGTCCATGAGCGCGATCTTCACCCGGTCACCTTATGCCACCCCCCTCCGCGGCCGGTCGGAGTGGGGCAGACTCGGCGGATGAGCGCCGTTGCCTGGATCGCCGTGGGTTCCTTGATCGCGTGGGTGTGGCTGTTGCTCGGCCAGGGGTTCTTCTGGATCACGGACCAGCGGCTGCCCGTGCGGGCGGAACCGGCGCGCTGGCCCGCGGTCGCCGTCGTCGTACCGGCCCGGGACGAGGTCGCGGTCCTGCCGGTGAGCCTGCCCTCGCTGCTGGCCCAGGACTATCCGGGCGAGGTCTTCGTCGTCCTCGTCGACGACTGCAGCACGGACGGCACCGGCGCGCTCGCGCGGGAGCTGGCGGACCGCTGCGGCGGGCTGGAGCTCCGGGTCGTCCACCCGGGCGAGCCGGAACCGGGGTGGACGGGCAAGCTGTGGGCGGTGCGGCACGGGATCGCGGTGGCGCGGCGGCGGAACCCGGAGTTCCTGCTGCTGACCGACGCGGACATCGCCCACGAGCCGGACAGCCTGCGGGAACTGGTGGCGGCGGCGGGTCCCGCGGGCCCGGACGGCTACGCCCTGGTCTCCCAGATGGCCCGGCTCCGGGTGGAGAGCTGCTGGGAGCGGCTGGTCGTGCCGGCCTTCGTCTACTTCTTCGGGCAGCTCTTCCCCTTCCGCCGGGTGAACCGGCCGGGGGCGCGGACCGCCGCGGCGGCCGGGGGCTGCGTGTTGCTGCGCGACGAGGCCGCGGTACGGGCCGGAGTCCCGGAGTCCATCCGACAGGCGGTGATCGACGACGTGTCGCTGGCGCGGGTGGTCAAGCGCACCGGCGGCCGGATCTGGCTGGGGCTCGCGGAGCGGGTGGACAGCGTCCGTCCCTACCCGGGGCTCGCGGAGCTGTGGCGGATGGTCTCGCGGAGCGCGTACGCGCAGCTGCGCCACAGTCCGCTGTTGCTGGCGGGGACGGTGCCGGGGCTCGCGCTCGTCTATCTGGCGCCGCCGGCGACGCTGGTGGCCGGTTCCGTGATGGACGATCCGGCGGCCGCGTGGGCCGGGGGGCTGGCGTGGGCGGTGATGACGGGGACGTATCTGCCGATGCTGACGTACTACCGCCAGTCGCTCTGGCTCGCGCCGCTGCTGCCCTTCACGGCCTCGCTGTATCTGCTGATGACGGTCGACTCGGCCGTCCAGCACTACCGGGGACGGGGCGCGGCCTGGAAGGGGCGCACCTATGCCCGGCCGGAGGCCGCCCCGGAGCCGTGAACGGGCTCCGCCCGGGGCGGCCGTGAGGGTACGCCCGTACCGGGCCTTGGCCGACGCCCCACGCGTATCCCGTGCAGGGACGATCCCCCGCCGCGCGCGTCACCGCGCGGGACGTCGTCCACCGGTCCGCCCAAGCGGCGGAAACGTCCTACCGGGAGTCCTCCCGGGCACGCAGCAGCCGGGTGATCTGCTTGACGAGCTCGTCGTCGTCGGTCACAGGCTTCCCGGAAACCAGTGCGCCGAGGCGTTCCGCCGTCTGGAAGTCGTACGCGCGCTCCTGCTCCTCGCCCGGCACCCCTTCGTACTCGGCCTTGTCGCGGAAGCCGACGGTCAGGTCGACCACTTTGGCGATGAGCCAGGTGAGGAGGAAGGAGAACGCGATCACCGCGAGAATGGCGAGGACCTGCTTACCGAGCAGGCCCCAGCCGCCGCCGTAGAAGAGCCCTTTCTTGCCGCTGATCCGGGCGGTGGCGAACAGGCCGACCATGATCAAACCGATCAGGCCGCCGACGCCGTGCACGCCCACCACGTCCAGGGTGTCGTCCACCCCGAACCGGTACTTCAGGGTGATGGCGAAGGCGCAGACAGCGCCCACCACCAGTCCGGTGACGACCGCCCCGAGGGTGTTGATCTCGCCACAAGCGGGGGTGATGGCCACCATGCCGGCGACGGCAGAGGAGACGACGCCCATGGTGGTGACCCTGCCCGTACGCCACTTCTCGACCAGCGGCCAGGTGACCATCGCACCGGCGGCGCCGAGCTGGGTGTTGATGAACGCGGCCGCCGCGGTGCCCTGGTCGCTCAGCGCGGAGCCGGAGTTGAATCCGAACCAGCCGAACCAGAGGAGGCCCACACCGATCACGACGAGCGGGATGTTGTTGGGCCGTTCCTCGCGCCGGGCGAAGTCGCGCGGCGCCCGCAGCACCAGCGCGACGGCGAGTCCGGCCACCCCGGAGTTGAGCTCCACCGGGAGACCTCCGGCGAAGTCGAGTGCGCCGAGGTGCTTCACGATCCAGCCGTCGGTGTCGAACACCCAGTGGGCAAGAGGGATGTAGACGATCAGGAGCCACAGGACGACGAAGACGAGCCAGCCCCTCATCGTGGCGCGGTCGGCGATGGAACCGCTGATCAGGGCGACGGTGATGATCGCGAAGCCCATCTGGAAGGTGCTGTACACGTACGTCGGGATGTGTCCGGACAAGGTGTTCAGTTCGATTCCGCGCATGAAGGCGTGATCGAGGTTTCCGATCAGGCCGACACCCCCGACGTCCGGGCCGAACGCGAGGGTGTAGCCGATGATCCACCAGAGGAGCGTGCCGAACGCGAGTGCGGCGAAGCTCATCTTGATCATCATCAGGATGTGTTTGGTGCGCACCATGCCGCCGTAGAAGAACGCAAGTCCTGGCGTCATCAGCAGAACCATGGCGGTGGAAGCGAGCAGCCAGGCGGTGTCCCCGGAGTCGTACGCGGGCGGCATCGGCGCGGGAGCGGTGTTCATCGGCGTGCACCTCGGGGGCGTGGGGGGCGGCTTCTTGCGGGCGGGGACGCGGGAGGACTACGGCTTACGCAGGTCCGGCGCGGGGTGGCCGGTGAGGAGGCGGTGCACCGCTTGGCGTACGGCCTCGTGCGCCGCGGCGACGCGGACGGGACTGTCGTCCAGGAACCTGACCCAGGTGCCGCACTCCCTGGGCAGTGTGCTGACTCCGAAGAGGACGCCCGAGCGTGCCAGTGCGGTGTGCAGCGTGTCAGCGATCTCGGTGGCCGGGGCCCGGTCGGTCACGACGAAGACCGAGGCGACGTGGTCATGCCCGGCGAAGACGCCCGGCCCCGCCACTCCCCCGGGCCCCCCCGGTCTCAGACGCACCGTGTCGACGCCGAGGAGGGTGCCGTCGGGGCGGGTGAACCGCAGGTCGGTGGCGAGGACGCGGTAGTCGTGGCGTTCACCGCGGGCGAGCCTCCCGGCGGTGACGGTGTCGCCCAGCACGACGGTCGCGCCGGGGGCGACCTCGACTTCGGTGCGCTGGTAGAAGCGCGAGTCCTTGAAGAGGATCAGCGGGTCCGGAAGGTATTCGACATAGCTGCCTTCCTCAGCCGTCAGGTGCACACGCTGGCTGGCGAAGTCGTGCTCCATCCTGAAGACCTTGGTGGCCGCCTGGGTGGTCAAGTGCAGTTGGGTGCCCGGCCCGCACCGGACGTCGATCCGGTATCGGTCCGCCTGGGCGACCCCGCCGCCCGTCGCCATCATGTAGACGTGGCTCATGCCGGGCATGGCGGGGTCGATCCACAACGGGCGCATGATCTGCAGAGGCGACTTCTGGTAGCGCTCGACGAGTTCGGTGCGTCCGCCCCGTACCTCGAAGGCGAGGTCGAGGATGCCCACCTTGGCCGGGGAGCCGGCCGCGAGTGTGTCGGGCACGGAGGCCAGGGCCGCCACGTCCGGGGGGACGCGGGACGCCGCGTAGTACGCGGGAGCCAGCCGGTCGGTCGTGGCGGCGGGCGGCGTGGACGGCATGTCAGATCAGCACCTTGCGGCGTGATTCGAGGTAGAGCGCGATGTCCTCGATGCCGACGCCTGTGAGGCAGTCGGTGAGGACGACGGGACGGTCGCCGCGGACTCGATGGGCGTCGGACTCCATGATGCCGACGTCGGTCCGGACGTACTGCGCGATGTCGATCTTGTTGATCACCAGGAGATCGGATTCGGTGATGCCGGGTCCCCGCTTGCGCGGCATCTTCTCGCCCTCGGCGGTGTCCAGCACGAAGAGGAAGAGGTCGACGAGTGCCGGGCTGAAGGTGAGGGTGAGGTTGTCGCCGCCGGACTCGTAGAGCAGGGTGTCGGTGTCCGGGAAGCGCTCCAGCATCTCGGCCCCGGCGGCGAGGTTCATGGTGGGGTCGTCCCGTACGGCGGTGTGCGGGCAGGCGCCCGTCTCGACGCCTACGACCCGCTCCGGGTCCAGCACTCCGGCGAGGGTACGGCGGACGTGCTGGGCGTCCTCCTGGGTGTAGATGTCGTTGGTGATGACGGCGGGGCGGTGGCCCCGCTCGATCAGCAGGGGCACGAGTGCCTCGATGAGGGCGGTCTTGCCGGAACCGACCGGTCCGCCGATTCCGACGCGCAGTACGTTGTCGTCCATGGATGCTCCCTGAGGTGTGAGGGTCAACTGGCGAAGAGCCGGGCTTCGGCCCGTTCGTGACGCCCGGACATGACGTCCGAGGCGAAGGCGGAGGCGCCGACGTCGGCGAGTTCGCGGCGCAGCGCAGCCTCGACGGCGGTCCCGATGACGGGGGCGACGCCCCGCAGCAGGGTCTGGGCCCTGCGGTGGTCGGTGAGCCGCAGGCGCAGGGCCGCACCCGCGAAGCTCGCGCAGAAGGCGAAGAGATCCGAGGCGACGGCCTGGCGGACCGGGACACCCGTCGCCGCGTAGATGACGCCGGCGGCCACCGCCTGGGTGCCGGGGGCTTCCCGGCGTACGACCCGGCCGGAGTAGTCGCCGATCTCAGGGTGACCGAAGACCTCCTGGGAGAGGTCGAGGAGTTGCCGACCGGTCCGGGTGGCGGCCTGCCGCATCTCCCGGCCGAGCTTGGTCGCGAACAGGTGCTCGTCGATCCCGACGACGGCCTCCGGGTCGCCCGCACACGTCGCCCGGTGGGCCAGCGCGAGCGCGGTGGCGTCGGCGGGACCCACGGCGTGCAGCAGCAGGTCCTCCAGGAGCGACGGCAGGCTCTCCGCGTCGACCGCGCCGGCCTGCGCGAAACCCTCCAGGCTGTGCGAGAGCGTGTAGAAGCCGCTCGGGAACGCCGAGTCGGTCAGCTGGAGGCTGACCAGCAGTGGTCCGAGCCCCTGGGTGCCGCCCGCGGACCCCGCCCCGGCCATCGGAGCGGGGTCGCCCTCTTCCTGGTACACGCGTCCGCCCTAGACCAGGAAGAACAGGTGGTTGAGGGGGAGTTTCTCGGCGGGGTCGATCGTGGCGACCTTGCCGTTGAGCGTGACCTTGAAGGTCTCCGGGTCCACCTTGATGTCCGGCAGGGCGTCGTTGCGGACCATGTTGTGCTTGCCGATGGTCCGGGTCCGGCTCACGGGGAGGATCATGCGTTCCAGGCCGAGTTCGGCCGGCACCCCGGCAGCGATGCCCGCCTGCGACATGAAGGTGGCGTGGGTCGCCTGGAGAGCCTTGCCGTACTGCCCGAACATCGGCCGGTAGATCACCGGCTGCGGCGTGGGCAGCGAGGCGTTGGGATCGCCCATCTGCGCCCAGGAGATGATGCCGCCCTTGATCACCATCTTCGGCTTGGCGCCGAAGGAGTGGATGGGCCAGAGCACGATGTCGGCGATCTTGCCCTTCTCGATCGAGCCCACGTGGTCGGAGATGCCGGTGGCGATGGCCGGGTTGATGGTGACCTTCGCCAGGTAGCGCAGCACTCGCTGGTTGTCGTTGCGGGCGGAGTCGCCCTCCAGGACGCCGAGCTTGTCCTTGCAGTGGTGGGCGGTCTGGAAGGCCCGGGTGACGGACTCACCGACCCGGCCCATCGCCTGCGAGTCCGAAGAGAACATGCTGATCACGCCGAGGTCGTGCAGGACCGACTCGGCTGCAATGGTCTCGGCGCGGACCCGGCTGTCGGCGAACGAGACGTCCTCGGGGATGTCGTGGCTGAGGTGGTGGCAGACCATCACCATGTCGAGCAGCTCGTCCACGGAGTTCTTGGTGTACGGCAGCGTCGGGTTGGTGGAGGAGGGCAGCACGTTAGGCTCGCCCGCCACGCGCATGATGTCGGGTGCGTGACCGCCTCCCGCGCCCTCGCTGTGGAAGGTGTGGATGGTCCGGCCGTCGATCGCGGAACGGGTGTCCTCGAAGAAGCCGCTCTCGTTGAGGCTGTCGGTGTGGATGGCCACCTGCACGTCGTGCCGGTCGGCGACGCTCAGGGCGTTGTCGATGACGGCCGGTGTGGCGCCCCAGTCCTCGTGGACCTTCAGGGCGCAGGCGCCGGCCACGATCTGCTCGTTCAGCGCCTCCGGCAGGCTGCCGTTGCCCTTGGCCATGATGCCGAGGTTGACCGGGAAGGTCTCCGCCGCCTGCAGGAACCGGGCGATGTTGTACGGGCCGGGGGTGCAGGTGGTCCCGTTGGTGCCGTCGGACGGGCCGGTGCCCCCACCGATGAGGGTGGTGATGCCGTTGGTCAGCGCCTGCTCCGCCTGCTGAGGTGCGATCAGGTGGACGTGCGTGTCGATGGCACCGGCGGTGGCGATGAGGTGTTCGCCGGCGATGGCCTCGGTGCCGGGACCGATGACGAGATCCGGGTGGACGTTGTTCTGGGTCTGCGGGTTGCCCGACTTGCCGATACCCGCGATGAAGCCGTTCTTGATGCCGATGTCGCACTTGACGACGCCCACAATGGGGTCGATGAGGACGACGTTGGTGATGACGGTGTCCAGAGCGCCCTGGGCACTGGTGGCCTGCGGATCGGAGGCCATGCCGTCGCGCATGGTCTTGCCGCCCCCGTAGAGGACCTCGTCGCCGTACTGGCCCTCGCTGAAGTCCTTCTCGACCTCGACGACGAGGTTGGTGTCGGCAAGGTGGAAGCGGTCGCCGACGGTGGGACCGAACATGTCGGTGTACTGCTTGCGCGGCAGGATGGGCATCAGCGTGAACCCTTCTTCTGGGCCTTGTCCTTGGCCTTGGCCGGCTTGTCGGTGGAGGCCTTGGTGTCCTTGTTCCGCGGCGTCGCCTTGGCCCGCGTCTCTCCGTCGTCGGCCCAGGTGCGCCGGGGGCCGGCTCCCTCGAAGCCCTGCTCGATGGCCTTGCGTACCGCCTCGACCTTCGCGGGGTGGGAGGCGAGACTGCCGTTGAGCAGGCCGCTGAAGCCGACGAGGCGGCCCGTTCCGGCGTAGGTGCAGAGTTCCACCTCGCGCGAGCCGCCCGGCTCGACGCGTACCGAGGTGCCGGCCGGGATGTTGAGGTGCATGCCGAGCGCCTTCTGGCGGTCGAACGACAGCGCTGAGTTGACCTCGAAGAAGTGATAGTGGGAGCCGATCTGGATCGCGCGGTCCCCGGTGTTGCTGACGGTCAGCTTGACCGTGCGCCGGCCCGCGTTGATCTCGATGGGGTCCTCGCCGTAGAGGTATTTCTGGCGGTCGGTCATACGGAGCTCCTGACAGCTCGGTCCGCGCCCTCGGCGATCGCGTGGGGGTGCGGGCGGGGGTGCGAATGGCTGTGGACGTCGTCGGAGTGACGATGCGTGTGCGGGTGGCTGTGGGCGTGGTCGTGCTCCTCGCCCGACGGGTGCCTGTGCATGTGGCTGTGGCTGTGGCCTTCGCCCGGCGGGTGCGTGTGGTCGTGGCTGTGGTCGTGGCCCTCGCCCGACGGGTGGTCGTGACCGTGATCGTGGTCGTGCGGGTGGTCGTGGCCGTGATCGTGCCCCTCGCCCGGCGGGTGGGTGTGGCCGTGCCCGTGGTCGTCGGCCGCGGTGAGCCCGGCGGTGATCCCGTCGTCGGCCCGCTCGCTCCAGCGGCGTCTGGCGTCGGCGACCCGCTCGGCGAGGACCCTGATCAGCGCGGCCCGCGACACCGGGGGGCCGGCGCACTCGATCCGTACCCCTGTCCGGTCGGCCGCGCCGGGGACGGCGGGCGACCGCGGTACGGCGAACGCGGCCGGGAGCAGCACCACTCGGTCCGCCCCGAGGAGGAGGCAGCGCCTGAGGCCCTCTGCGGAATCCGGATCGCCTCCGGTGAACGCGACCTCGACCAAGGCGTGGTGGCCGTAGCGGTGGACCAGGCTCGCGACCCGGTACAGCTCGGCGTCGTCGAAGGGGTCGCCCGCCGGGGCGGTGACGAGCAGCGACGAGGTGACCGGGACACGGCCGGCCGCAGCGCGCAGCCAGGCGATCAGATGTGTGGTGGTGCCGAAGGGCTCGGCCAGCAGGGCCCGCGGTTCCCGGGAGCCCTCGACTCTGGGCAGCGCGCGGAGGGTACGGGCCGTGTCGGCCACGAGTCGCGGGTCCCGTCCCAGAGTCATCGGGACCACGCAGAGCTGCTCGGGCCCGGGACGCTTTTCGGCCACGGCACGGTAGAGCTCGCGCCCGCTGGACACGACGACGACCCCGAGCGTCTCCAGGTCACGGAGCGCCTCTCCGTGCGCCGCCTCGTGACCGCACACGGCGACCACGCGGCAGTCGTCCGGCAGCGCGTTCATCCGCCGATGGGGTCGTGACAGGACACCAGCTTGGTGCCGTCGACGAAGGACGCCTCGATCTGCAGCAGTCCGAGCATCTCGCGTACGCCGGGCATGGTGTCGTCCTCGCCGACGACGTGACGGCCGAGTTCCATGCAGTCGGCGACGCTCTTGCCGTCCCGGGCGGCCTCCAGGATCGCCTCGGAGATCAGCGCCACGGACTCGCTGTAGTTGAGCTTGAGCCCGCGGCCCTGGCGCTTGCGCGCCAGGTCGGCCACGACGTACACCAGCAGTTTGTCGATCTCGCGTGGTGCGAGGTTCATCGTCGGTACCTCTCAGTGCGTGCGGACGGTCGTGGAGGGGGCTCGGGCCCGGCGGGGTCAGCCGCTCCGGCGGAAGCGTGGCAGCAGAGGGACGGCCGCCATGAGCACCCAGGTCGTGAGGATGAACGGCCAGGTGAAGGTGTGGCCGCCGAAGGGTTTGAAGAGCGAGGTGAGCGAGGCTGTCAGCCCGGTGGTGGCGGCTGCGCCGAAGAGGGCATAGACGCCGTTCCACACCGTGGCGGTGAGGAACACGGCGCCTACGGCGATGGCGACGAGCACGGCGTTGTAGCCGTAGATGCCGTTGGCGATCGACGCGGTGGGTGCGCCCAGTGCCCAGGCGGCGACGATCCCGACGACGCTGCCGGCAGCCGCGTACAGGAGGACGCGCACCCCGGCGAAGGCGAGGCCGACCAGCATGATCAGTCCCACGTACCACTCGTCCACCAGGAAGATCTGCGACACGTTGGTGAAGAAGGCGTGCCACAGGTCGTTCCAGGAGATGCCGGTGTCCCCGCTCGTCGTACTGGACACGGCGTCGGGGGCGCCGTGCCAGATCCTGGCGAACGAGGGTGCGCCGAGCACCATGACGCCGGACACCAGGCAGAAGGGCGCGGTGAGCGCGGTCAGTCCGTAGGGGGCGAGGAAGGTGGTGAGTGCCGCCATCAGGAGGGTGCACATGATCGCGCCGACGACGGCCAGGACGTACGTGGCCGGGTGGTGCCCCAGCGAGGTGACGAGGGCGATGCCGGTCAGGCAGCCGCAGTAGCCCTGGAGACCCTGCGCGATGCCGGTACGGTCGGCTCCCAGCGCCCAGGCGGTCGCGGTGGAGATCAGTGTGCCGAGGGTGGCGAAGAGACCGATGCGCCAGCCGGCCGCCCAGAGCCCCGCGAGGATCAGGACACCGGTCCAGAGGGCGGGTTGCAGATCGACCTGGCCCACTCCGCGCACCGATGCCAGCAGATACGCGCTCGGCTGTCGTCGTTCGAGTTTCCGGACCACGTCCGGCTCCGTCATGGACAAGGCGTACTCCCGCGATGCGGAGAGCTCCACTCTCCTTGGACGGCAAGAGGGGCGAGTCATCAGGACTCACTCACATCCCATTACGTCCACAGGCAAGCTCATCCAGCCCTCTGGGAGTGCCGATGTTGAGCCGCCCGGGTTCAAGCCGGGACCGGAGTGCGCGCTGTGCTGCGGCGGACTCGGTGCCGCTCCATAGGTTCGGCTGATGACCCCGACACCGTTCGCTCATCACCGACCGCACCCCGACCACCCACCCGAGGCCCGGACCACCGTCGTCGCCGCGGTCGCGGTCGGGGGTGCGGCCGGCGCGGCGGCGCGCTACGGCGCCGAACTGCTCTGGCCGACCGGCACTGCCGCATTCCCGTGGACGGTCCTGCTGATCAACGTCGTCGGCTGCTTCCTCATGGGCGTCCTGATGGTCACCGTGAAGCTCCGCCTTTCCGGCACCCATCCGCTGGTCAGCCCGCTCCTGGGCACCGGTGTGCTGGGCGGCTTCACGTCGTTCTCGCATTACGTGGACGACGTCCGGGAGCTGTTCGACAACGGGCAGCCCGGATACGCGGTCGGCTGCCTGTTGCTGACGGCGGTGGCGGCGCTGGCCGCCGTCACGGCGGGAGCCTTCGCCACGCACGCGCTCCTCGGAGACCGCCGCGCCCCCGTGGAGGAAGCGTGATCGGCGACTGGCTGCTCGTCCTCGTCGGCGCACTGGTGGGCGCCCCGCTACGCTATCTGCTCGGAGTGGGCGCCTCGCACCGTCTGCGCTCAGCTTTCCCTTGGGGCACCTTCGCGGCCAACGCGGCCGCCTCACTGGTGCTGGGCTTCGTCTCCGCCACGGCGTCGGACGGAGATCTGGGGCCCCGGACCCAGCTCCTGCTCGCCACCGGCTTCTGCGGGGCCCTGTCGACCTGGTCGACGTTCTCGTACGAGCTGCTGACCCTGACATCGACAAGGCGCCTGGCGACGGCCGGGAGTTATCTGATGCTCAGCGTGGGCGCGGGTGTCGGGCTGTCCTTCGCAGGTGCGGCGGTGGCCGGAGGCATCTTCTGAAGACGCTCGGCACCCCGTCCCGGGCCGTCGGGCCGGAGTCCGCCCGTCCTCCCAAACCGGGACGCGGCAGGATCTTACGACAGCGGGCTATGCGCTCTTTACACGATCACTACAGCCCATGGTGACCCTTTTGAGGAAGTTCGCTCGCATTGGCGAACTCAGCTGGCGCACAACTCGCGAAACAACCTTCTGGGCGGCCTCCCCAACTAGCACATCGTGGGCTTAACTTAGGTGGCATGACCTCCCCCCGCTCCAGCTACGGAAGCGGCTACTACGCCGCACCGTCGTTCGCCGACACTCCGATCTACGACTCCCTGGTCGCGGAGCGAGGCACGCCTCAGATCGCGCCGATCCGAGTGCCCGCCGCGTACGAGACCGGCAACAGCTACCTCCCCGCGCTGCCGTCCTCCCTGCCGGCCCTTCCTGCCGCTCCTTCCCAGCCCGCCGGTTCTTATGGCTACCAGCAGCCGATGGCGCAGCCGTACCAGCCGCAGGCTCCGATGCACCCCGCGCAGATGCAGCCCGCGCAGCTGCAGCACGCTCCCGCGCCGTACATCCCGCAGCAGCCCTCGCCCATGCGGGGATACCCGCAGCAGCAGACGCCCGCCCGGGGGTTCCCCGCGCAGCAGACCCCGGCGCGCGGTTTCCCCCAGCAGCAGGCTCCCGGACGCGGTGGCTACCAGCAGCAACAGCCGCCGCGGCCCGCGCCCGCCACGGGCTACGAGGCGCTGCGGCCGGCGGCACCCCGCCCGGCACCGGCCCCCTCCCCCTACGAGGACCCGTACGACCGGCCGTACCAGGGCCGGGGGTACTGACTCCCCCACGCGCAGGGGCGGTTCCGGGTGCGGCCGAGGGTGTGCGCGAGGGTGTCGGATAACCCTGACAAAATGGGTGGATGGCACCTCCCGTTCTGCACTCCATCCACCTTCACCCCGTCAAGTCGCTGGCGGCACTGACCGTGGACGAAGCCGTAGTCGAGCCGTGGGGACTCGCGGGCGACCGTCGCTGGATGCTGGTGGGCGGGGCGGGCACAGCTGTCACACAGCGTCAGGAACCCCGTCTGGCAGGGATCTCCGCGACGCCACTGCCGGGCGGCGGGGTGGAGCTGTCCGCGCCCGGCAGGACGCCGTTGGCGGTGGCGGTGCCGGAGCGCCCGGACACGGTCGCCGTCGAGCTCTTCGGCAAGAAGCTCGACGTGGTCGAGGCGGCACCGGCCGCGCACGCCTGGCTGAGCGGGTTCCTCGGGGCGGAGGTCCGGCTCGTCCACCAGGACGAGCCGTCGTACCGGAGGCCCGTCGACCCGGCGTACGCGCGGCCCGGGGAGACCGTCAGCCTGGCGGACGGGTACCCGCTGCTGGTGACCACCACGGCATCGCTGGACGCCCTCAACGCACTGATCGCGAGCGGCGACCACCCGCGGGAGGGCCCGCTGCCGATGAACCGGTTCCGGCCCAACGTCGTGGTGGACGGCACCGTTCCCTGGGAGGAGGACGGCTGGCGGCGGGTCGCGATCGGAACGGTCGCCTTCCGGGTGGCGAAGCCGTGCGCGAGATGCGTGGTCACCACCGTCGACCAGTCGACGTCGGAACGGGGCAAGGAACCACTGCGCACGCTCGCCCTGCACCGCAGGTCGGGGACGAAGCTGCTCTTCGGCCAGAACCTCGTGCCGGAAGGCACGGGGACGGTCCGCGTCGGTGAACCTTTCCGCGTTCTTGAGTGAACGTTTCGCGGACGACCGGGAACAGTCGGGGGGCGCAGCCGCGTTGGGAGTGGTGAGGTCGCTCTCCGCACTCCCCAGGAGCGCACGCGAGCGCTTCGGGCGGGGCGCGACACAAGGGGCGAGGGGGCGAGGGGTGTGCGGGCGGTCTCGGGGGTCTGGCGCTGGCGGCACAATCCCTTGTGCCGGATGACGGATCGCCGTGAGGCGTGGCTGGCATTCTGTGCCCTCCTCCTCGTGGTGGTCGTCGCGCCCGCCGTCGGCTGGCTCTGCGGTCTGCTCACCGATTCCGCCCTGCGCGACACGATCCGGGAGCAGCAGGCGCACCGCCACCGGACGAGCGCGGTCGTGCTGGGCGTGTCCACCAGCCCGGCGGTGTACGCGGGCGACCCGGAGAGCGGGGCCGAGCCCGCGAACCGGCAGACGGTGACGGCGAGGTGGAAAGCCCCGGACGGCGGTGAGCGGCGCGGCACGGTCCCGACCGCGGCGCGTGTGCGCAAGCCCGGTGAGCGGGTGCTGATATGGGTCGACGACCGGGGCACTGTCGCCCCGCGCCCCATGGACGTGCCCACCGCGCACATACACGCGGGCCTGGCCGGGACGGGTGCGTTCCTGGTGACGGCCGGAGTCGTGGGGGCGGTCCGGCGGACCGTGGTGCGGTGCATGGTGCGACGGCGGTACGAGCGGCTGGACCGGGCCTGGGCGACGGTGGGCCCCGACTGGGGCAGAACAGGCACGGGCTCCTGAGCGGCCCCTCGACAGCCCCCGGAACGGTCCCCGAGCACCCCCGCGAGGTTCCGCGGACGGCCTCGGGACTATCGTCCGCAACGGGTCCCCGGTACCGGTGAACCGCGCTCCGGGCCGGGCCGACGGCCTTGTCCGGGGCCCTACTTCGACGAGGTGGGGGACGGAGTCGTCAACTCCCGCCCGTCGCGCGCGCTACGGTGGACCGGCCCGCCCTTCCCCTCGGCAGGGCGGATCCGCCCGCGCCGTCGTCGGAAGGCCGACGGCACCCCGCGGTCGCACGACTGTGCGTACGGACACGAGGGATCGCACACAGCACGAGGTGGGGGCAGAACAGCGCCATGGCACAGGGCACGGTCCAGGTGACGCACACCGGCACATCGCGATGGCGGCGCCGCACCGGCGAGTACCCCTCGCTCGGCGCGGCCCTGGAAGCGGCCGCCGAGGGCGATGTCCTCACCATCGCTCCGGGAACGTACCGGGAGAATCTCATCGTCCAGCGTGCGGTCACGCTGCGCGGTCCCGAAGGGGCCGTCGGGTCGGTCCGGATCGCACCGGTGGACGGCGTGCCGCTCACCGTGCGGGCTTCCGCCGTCATCCAGGACCTGCACGTGGAGGGCCAGGACTCGGCCGCCCCGGCGGTACTGGTGGAGGCCGGCGCCCCCGACCTCGTGGACCTGCGGATAGTGACACGCTCGGCCGCCGGGATCGAGGTACGCGGCGCCGGCCGCCCCACCGTGCGGCGGTGCACCGTCGACAACCCGGCGGGGGTCGGGATCGCGGTCCTGGACGGCGCGGGCGGCGTGTTCGAGGAGTGCGAGGTCGTCTCGGCGGGACAGTCCGGCGTGTCGGTGCGCGACGGCGCCCACCCCCGGCTCGACCGCTGCCGCGTCCACCACGCCTCCGGCTCGGGGCTGAGCGTGACCGGCGAGGGCAGCGGGCTGGAGGCCGTGGGCTGCGAGGTGTACGAGGTCAAGGGAAGCGGGGTCCAGGTGACCGCGCGCGCCGCCGCCCATCTCACCGACTGCACCGTGCACCGCACCTCCGGCGACGGTGTCACGCTCGACACCGATGCCGTGCTGACGCTCGCCGACTGCGACATCCACGACATCCCGGAGAACGCGATCGACCTGCGTTCCCGTTCGGTGCTGACGCTGACCCGTTCGACGGTCCGCCGGTTCGGCCGCAACGGGCTCTCGGTGTGGGACCCCGGCACCCGGGTCGACGCCAACCAGTGCGAGATCCACGACAGTACGGGTGACTACCCGGCCGTCTGGGTCAGCGACGGCGCCACGGTGATACTCGACGCCTGCCGCGTCCACGACGTGCCCGACGCCCTGTTCGTCCTCGACCGGGGCTCCCGCGCCGACGTGGTGGACAGCGATCTCACCCAGATCCGCAACACCGCCGTCTCGGTGAGCGACGGAGCCACCGCGCAGTTGGACGACTGCCGCATCCGGGAGGCGTCCACCGGCGCCTGGTTCCGCGACCACGGCAGCGGCGGCACCCTCAACAACTGCACCATCGACGCGGCGCAGACCGGGGTCATCGTCACCAAGGGCGCCGACCCCACCATCGAACGCTGCACGGTGACCTCGCCGGCCGAGGCCGGGTTCTACGTCTCCGCCGAGGGCCGGGGCACCTTCCACGACTGCCGGGTGACCGGCAGCGAGGGGTACGGCTTCCACGTGATGGACGGGTGCCGCACCACCCTCACCCGGTGCCGTACCGAGCGGTGCGCGCGGGGCGGTTACGAGCTCCCCGAGGGGACCTCCCACGACGGAACGGGCGGCGCGGGAGCGGTCGTGGAGGACTGCACCAGCGACGAGAGCGCCCTGCGCGGACCCGCAGCCGCCCCCGTCCCCGTACTCACCGCGACGCAGGCGGCGACGCCGGGGCTGCTCGGCTCGATGCCCGCGCAGCGCACCGCGACGCC
>NZ_JBSFVR010000163.1:0-15675 GCF_053592415.1 Streptomyces sp. NPDC002690
GTCACGTCCGGCGGCGGAACGTCATCCGGTACTCCGCCGTCCCGCGCGGTGGTCAGACCGTCCTCGCCGGCCGGGACGTCGTTCCCGTCCGCCGTGCGGCCCGTGCCGGCCGCCTCCGTGGCCCGTGGCTTCACCGTGAGCTCCCCATGTCGTGCTGCTCCGCCCCGGCCGCCGGGCGTCATCGCGCCCGGCGGCCACTTCCGTCTGTGCGTGGGTCCTGCCGTCTGCCGCGAGCGGTCAGCTGCCGGAGCCGTTCTTGTCGAGGATGTCCTGGTACCAGGTGCGGAGTTCGTCGCCGCCGCTCTGCTTCCACGTGGAGACCGCCGCCTCCAGGTCGCTGACCTTCTTGCGGCCCCGGCGGATGTCCTTCTGCAGGTCGTCGAAGGGCGTGTAAAGGGAGGCGTACCGCTGCGGCTCGACGATCTGCATGCCGAAGAAGAGCGGCTTCTTGATGTTCGGCGCCTGGCGGGCCATCCACCCCGCGTAGTCCTGGACCAGCTTGGGCTCGTCGGGGAAGGCGATGGTGTGCGGCGGGGAGGCGAGGAAGAGGAAGGTGGAGGGCTGGGCCTCCTGGATGCCCTGGTCCGTGAAGGTCGGGACGCCGTCCTTCACGTTGTAGTGCGTCCCCTGGACGCCGTAGTTGGTGAGCATGAACTCCTCGGTGCCGTACGGGGCGGCGGCGAAGTCGGCGATGGAGAGGAACTCCTCGATCTTCGCCTTCGGGAGCTTCTTGCTGAGGAAGGTGTAGATGCCGGCCGGGTCGTCCTGCCAGAGGACGGGCTTGCCGCCGTCGGCCGAGAAGAAGTCGAGCGCCTGCATGTCGAACTTCGGGTTGGCGGCCTTCTGTTCGGTCACCATGCCCTTCCAGCCGCCGGTGCCGTCGTTGTACATGACGATGTGGCCGCTGGTGAAGCGGATCTTGGAGTCCGCGTCCTTGTTGGCCTCGGCGTCCGGGTGGACGTAACCGAGGTCGTGGAGCTTGCGGGCGAAGGCCAGGGCCTCGCGGTACTCCTTGGTCTCGATCTTGTGGACGAGCTTGCCGTCCTGGAGCTGCCAGTAGTGCGGGGCGTCCGGGAGCACGCCGTAGAGCTTCTGGATGCAGGTCCACAGGTCGTCGAAGGCCCAGACCTTGCTCTTCGGGGCGGTGTACTCCTTGCCGAAGGCGAGCAGGTCGTCGGCGCTGGCCGGGACCGCGCCGGAACCCACGATGTCCTTGCGGTAGAAGATCGCGTTGCCGATGACCGGCGACGGCATGGGCAGGCCGCGCAGCTTGCCGCCGAAGACCGAGTACTGCCAGGCGCCGGTGGGGATGTTGGCGAGGTTCGGGTACTTCTTCACCCCGTCGCCGGCCAGGTAGGGGCTGAGGTCGGCGAACTTCGCGGTGATGGCGTTGCGGATCTGGCCCTGCATGTTCCAGCCGGGGATGGTCACCGCGTCCGGGATGTCGTCGCCGGCGAGCACCGCACCGATCTTGTCCTGGTAGGTGTTGCCGTCCTGCGGGTCGAAGTTCAGCGTCGCGCCGACCGCCTTGTTGACCGCCGTGTAGTACGGGTTGTCCTTCTTCGGGACGGTGCCCCACAGCGGGGTCATCACCCGGAAGGAAGAGCCCTTGCCGGGCGGGGACTTGACCGACTTCGCCAGCGGGTCGGGCAGCTTGGTGAAGCCGGGGCTCGATCCGTTGACGCTGGCCACGTCGGGCTGCACCAGGTTGGAGGGCACATAGCTCGGCACGACCTTGCTGAGCGCCTTGCCGCTCGTCGTGCCCTCCCGGGTCCCCGAATCGGAGCCGGAACCGCCGCACGCGGCCAGCAGCGGTACGCCGCCCGCCACGGCCACCGCAGCGAAGGCGCTCGAAGCGAGGAAGCTCCGGCGGTTCGGCGTTACGGCGCGGAGGCCCGGAGCGTCGCTCTCGGACCGGTTCGTGGCGGGGGAGGAATTCGGCGTCATTGCGTCAACCCTTCATGGCGCACCAGGACGACACACGGCGGGCGACCGCCGTTCGGTTCCTGAGTCTGAGGTGGGCGTAACTGGACGGAACCGCCCGAACGGGGCGGTACGACCGGGCGGTGACGGCTTCGCGTCACCACCGGCGGCGAGACCGGGAACGGACCGCGGAGGACGAGGCCACCCGAGGCACTTTCCGGAGACACCGGCTGAGCACCCTCGAAGTGCTGTCGAAGCGCTTCGATGTTGCAGCGAGGTTAAGTGAAGGGGGTCAGCCGCACAAGAGTTCGCCCGCACATTCCTCGGAGCTGTTTCCATAACGTTTCCCGTGTTCCTGGGCGGCTCCTGTGAGCCGGGCAGGCCGAGTCCACCCGCCGCACTCTTGACACTTGGCCGGTCGTACGCGGAGCATCGAAGCGCTTCGAAAGATCACCAGCTGATGTTCCGAAGGACCTGCGGCAGCCCATGGCTCCGCCAGACCTCCCACCTTTCCAAGGGGACCCGCACGTGACGGACCTTCCGCTTCCCTTCCGCGACCCGCAGTTGCCCTTCGAGGCGCGCGTCGACGACCTGCTCCAGCGGCTCACGGCCGACGAACGGATCGCGATGCTGCACCAGTTCGCCCCGCCGGTGGAGCGACTGGGGCTGGCGGCATTCCGCACCGGCCAGGAGGCGCTGCACGGTGTCGCCTGGATGGGCGGGGCGACCGTGTTCCCCCAGGCCGTCGGTCTCGGCGCCACCTGGAACGACGACCTGGTACGCCGGGTCGGTGAAGCCGTGGGCGACGAGGTGCGGGCCAAGCGCCGGGGCGACGACCGGGTCGGCCTCAACGTCTGGGCCCCGACAGTGAATCTCCTGCGGCACCCCCTGTGGGGACGCGGCGAGGAGGGCTACTCCGAGGACCCCGCGCTCACCTCCGCCATCGCCGTCGCCTACACCCGCGGTCTGCGCGGCGAGCACCCCCGCTACTGGCGCACCGCCCCGGTCCTCAAGCACTGGCTCGCCCACAACAACGAGACCGACCGCGACACCGCCTCCTCCTCCGTGCGCCCGCGCGTCCTGCACGAGTACGACCTGCGCGCCTTCCGCGACGCGGTCCGCGCCGGAGCGGTCGCCGGTGTCATGCCGGCCTACAACCTCGTCAACGGCCGCCCCAACCACGTCTCCCCGCTGCTCGCGAGCCAGTTGAGGCAGTGGACCGACCAGCCGCTCGTCGTCTGTTCCGACGCCGGCGCACCCTCCAACCTGGTCGACTCCGAGCACTACTACGACACCCACGAAGAGGCCACCGCCGCCTCCCTCAAGGCGGGCGTCGACAGCTTCACCGACCACGGCACCGACTCCTCCGTGATGACCGGCCGCATCCGCGACGCGCTCGCCAAGGGCCTCCTCGACCCCGAGGACATCGACCGGGCGGTGCGCAGGCTGCTCCATCTGCGTTTCGCGCTCGGCGAGTTCGACCCGGAGCTCGACCCCTACGCGGACACCGACGCCTTCGACACCCCCGCCCACCGCGAACTTGCCCTGGAGGCGGCCGAACAGGCCGCGGTGCTCCTCAAGAACGACGGTCTGCTGCCGCTCGCGCCGAGCGCCGGACGGAAGATCGCGGTCGTCGGCCTGCTCGCCGACGCCTGCAAGCTCGACTGGTACAGCGGTACCCTGCTGCACCGCTCGACCCCGCTCGACGGACTCCGCGCCCGCTACGGCGCGGACGACGTGCTGTACGCCGAGGGAGTCGACCGGGTCCTGCTGACCTGTGACGACGGTCAGCTCCTCGCACCGGCCGCCGGGGTGGGCGCCGGCGCCGCGCGCGGCGAGGAAGGCGCGCTCGACCCGGCGCTCCTCACCGGCCGCACCGACCTCCCGCCGCTGGTCGCCGCCCCCGAGGGCACCGCCCTGGCCCTGGTCGACTGGGGCGACGGCGTCCTCACCCTGCGCACCGACGAGGGGCTGTACCTCTCCGTCGCCGAGGACGGCTACGTACGCGCCTCCGCCGAGGAGCCGGGCGGCTGGATCGTCCAGGAGACGTTCCGCCTGGAAGCGGTCGAGGGACACGACGGAGGACACCGCCTTCTGCACATCGGTACGGGTGGGTACGTGTCTGTCGCCGCCGACGGCGCAAAGGTTGCCGAGGACGGCGAAAAGATTTCGGCGGACCGTGCCACGGTCCTCGTCGTCGAGACCGTGGAGCGCGGCGCGGACGAGGTCGCACGGGTCGCGGCGGAGGCCGACACGGTCGTCGTCGTCGCGGGCAACGACCCGCACATCAACGGCCGCGAGACCGAGGACCGCACCACCCTCGCCCTCCCCGCCCAGCAGGAGAACCTCTGGCGTGCCGCGCACGCCGCCAACCCGCGCACCGTGCTGGTTCTGACCTCCGCCTACCCGTACGCCGTACCGGAGGCCGACGCCACGCTCCCCGCCCTGGTGTGGACCGCCCACGGCGGCCAGGCCGCCGGCACCGCGCTGGCCCGCCTCCTCGCCGGAGACGTCTCACCGGCCGGCCGGCTCCCGCAGACCTGGTACGCGTCCGACGCCGACCTGCCGGATCTGTTCGACTACGACGTCATCGGATCCCGCCAGACGTACCTCTACTTCGACGGCACCCCGCTCTACCCGTTCGGCCACGGCCTCTCCTACGCCTCCTTCGGCTACGAGGACCTCACCGTCGCCCGCGAGGACGACCTGCTCCGGGTCGGCCTGACCGTCACCCACGACGGCGGGGCCGCCTCCGACGAGGTCGCCCAGCTCTACGTACGCCGCACCGGACCGGACGCCGCCCGGCTGCCGCTGCGCAAGCTGGCCGGCCACCGCAGGCTGCACCTCGCTCCCGGTGGCTCTGAGCGCGTCGAGTTCCTGGTGTCCGTGGCCGAGCTGGGCCACTGGGACGTGGCGCACGGCCGCTGGACCGTGGAGCCGGGCGCGTACGAGCTGCTGGCCGGGGCGTCCAGCGCGGACATCCGGCTCACCACCGCGGTGGAGCTCGGCGGAGAGCCCTCCGGGCCCCGCCCCGTCCTCGCGGCGGGCATCGAGGCGGCCGACTACGACGAGCAGCGCGGCACCGAGATCGTCGACCGCGCGAAGACCGACGGCGACGCGGTCACCCCCACCGGCGCCGAAGCGGAGGCCGGCCGACTGGTCTTCGAGGGGTGCGACTTCGGGCCGGGCGTGCGCAGTGTCACCGTCCACGCGGCGGGCGAGGGCACGGTCGAGATCGAAACGGACGGCGCCGCCGCGGCCGTCGACGTCCCCGCCGCCGGCGGACCGTACGACTACCGGTCGGTGACCGCGGCCTTCGGCGCGGAGGGGGTGGCGGAACTCCGGGTCACCCTGCGCGGGTCCCTGCGCCTGGCCCGCCTCACCTTCGCCCCCTCGGGAGCGTCCGAGTGAGCCGGCGCCGCACGGCAGCAGCACAGCCTTTGCTCACCACCGCCCCCGGAAGAGAGTCCTCATGAAGTTCACCGACGGATTCTGGCTCATGCGGGAGGGAGTCCGCGCCTCCTACGCCACCGAGATCCGTGATCTGCGCGTGGACGCCGACCGGATCACCGCCCACGCGGCGGTCATGCGGGTCACCGGGCGCGGTGACACCCTCAACACCCCTCTGATCACGGTCGAATGCTTCACACCGGCCGAAGGCGTCATCGGAATCCGCGCGACCCACCACGCCGGCAAGGTCAACCACGGCCCGGACTTCGAGCTGTCGGTGGACCCTGCGCCGCACGCCTCGGTACGTACCACGCGGGAGGGCTCGGTCTCAGAACTCACCAGCGGACCACTGACCTTGAGAATCGACAGGGAGGGGCCCTGGGGCCTCACCTTCCTCGACGCCGACGGCCGCCGCCTCACCGGCGCGGACCGCAAGGGCACCGCCTTCGCCACCACCCCCGACGGCGCTCACCACATGATCGCCCAACTCGCCCTGGCGGTGGGGGAGAACGTCTACGGCCTCGGCGAACGCTTCACCCCCTTCGTGAAGAACGGCCAAGTCGTCGACGTCTGGCAGGCGGACGGCGGCACCAGCAGCGAACTGGCCTACAAGAACATCCCGTTCTACCTCTCCTCGCGCGGCTACGGCGTCTTCGTCAACCACCCCGGCAAGGTGGCTTTCGAGATCGGCTCCGAATCCGTGGGCCAGGTGCAGTTCAGCGTCGAGGACCAGACGCTGGAGTACTACGTCGTCGCAGGCCCGACGCCCAAGGACGTCCTCGCCCGCTACACCGCCCTCACCGGCCGCCCCGCGCTCCCCCCGGCCTGGTCCTTCGGGCTGTGGCTCACCACCTCCTTCTGCACCTCGTACGACGAGGAGACGGTGACCTCCTTCGTGGAGGGCATGGCCGAACGCGACATCCCGCTCTCCGTCTTCCACTTCGACTGCTTCTGGATGCGCGAGTACCAGTGGTCGGACTTCCTCTGGGACCCCGACGTCTTCCCCGACCCGGAGGGGATGCTGGCCCGCCTCAAGGAGCGCGGGCTGCGCATCAGCATGTGGATCAACCCCTACATCGCCCAGAAATCGGCGCTGTTCGCCGAAGGGGCCGAGAAGGGCTACCTCGTCCGCAGGCCAAACGGCGACATCTGGCAGTGGGACCTCTGGCAACCGGGCATGGCCCTGGTCGACTTCACCAACCCCGCCGCCACCGCCTGGTTCCAGAGCAAGCTGAAGGTCCTCCTCGACCAGGGAGTCGACTGCTTCAAGACCGACTTCGGCGAACGCATCCCCACGGACGTCGTCTGGCACGACGGCTCCGACCCCGAGCGGATGCACAACTACTACGCGCAGATCTACAACCGCGCGGTCTTCGAACTCCTGGAGAAGGAGCGCGGCAGCGGCGAGGCGGTGCTCTTCGCCCGCTCGGCGACTGCCGGCGGCCAGCAGTTCCCCGTCCACTGGGGCGGCGACTGCTTCGCCTCCTTCAACGCGATGGCCGAATCCCTGCGCGGCGGACTGTCGTTGAGTCTGTCCGGATTCGGGTTCTGGAGCCACGACATCGGAGGTTTCGAAGGAACCCCCGACCCGGCCGTCTTCAAGCGCTGGCTCGCCTTCGGCCTCCTCTCCTCGCACAGCCGCCTGCACGGCAACGTCTCCTACCGCGTGCCGTGGGAGTTCGGCGAGGAAGCGGTCGAGGTGACACGGCAGTTCACCCTCCTCAAGCACCGGCTGATGCCGTACCTCTACGGCGCCGCCACCGAGGCCCACCGCACCGGCGTCCCGGTGATGCGTCCGATGCTGATGGAGTTCCCCGGCGACCCGGCGACCCGCACTCTGGACCGGCAGTACATGCTCGGTCCGGACCTGCTCGTCGCCCCGGTCTTCTCGGCCGAGGGCGAGGTGGAGTACTACGTCCCCGAGGGCACCTGGACCCACCTGCTCACCGGTGAAACGGTCACCGGACCGGTCTGGCGCCAGGAGACCCACGGCTTCGACAGCCTCCCGCTGTACGTCCGGCCCGGCGCGGTGCTCCCCTGGGGCAACGACGACCAACGCCCGGACGGCGACTGGCTCGGCGACCTCACGCTGCGGGCCTTCGGCCCCGTGCCGGAATCCGGGACGGCCACCACCACGGTCACCGTTCCCGGCCTGACCGGCGAACCCGCCGCGACCTTCCACGTCACCCGCGACGCGGACGGCGTACGGGTGACGGCGGAAGGCAGCGGAAGGCCCTTCCGCGTCACGGTCGAGGCGACCGGGGCGACGGCGGAGGGAGCCGGCGCGGTGGAGGTGCCGCACCTCGGCTGACGCGGGGGTGCGGGTGGGCCGGCTTTCGCCGAGCGCCGGCCCACGCCGTTCCTCCCGGTCCTCACCCGCCGCCCGCCCCGCTTCTCGCGCGTCTCCCGCCCCGTCCCGGTCTACGACCAGCGTTCGAGTTCGGCGTCGATGCGGGGGTCGGTGCGTACCCACACCTCACCGGTGGCGGCTCCCGGCGGGGCGTCGACACGTTCGAGACCCAGCGTCCGGACCAGGCCCAGCAGCTCGTCCCTGGCGTCACCCGCCTCGTCGAGCGTGCGCCCGTCGAACAGGACGTAGTGCACGTCCCACCGGTCGTTGTACCCGTCGTCGGCCCAGAGCGCGCAGAAGCGGTCCACCGCCTCCCGGTCGCGGGGCGCGGTCGTGTGCCGTTCCTTCTCCTGCGCGGCCTCCTGCGCTGCGGTCGCCGCGAAGCCTCTCGCGATGTCCTCGGCGTGCCACCACCGTGCCGACTCCGCGACCGTGCCGGTGGTGAAGTCCTCCCCCGTGAGGAAACCGTCCAGCAGCCGGCCGGCCCCGGTGTCCTCGATGCTCGCCCCGGTTTCCTGCAGGCGGGTCACCAGCCCGTCCGCCATGGCGCAGGGCCCCGAGAAATGGAAGACGCCGGTGGCCGCCACCAGGGTGCCGCCGTCGGGGTGCGGGACGTCGAGCGTGGTGTCCGTCGTGGGTATGTCCCGCACCAGGGCGAGGAGGTCCGCCGGTACGCCCTCGTACAGTGCCGCCTGCGCGCGGGCGTCGCCGGGGGAGCCGAGCGCGCCGGTGGGGTCGAAGGTCACCAGCAGGGCGCGGCCGTCGGTGGTCAGCCAGGCGTTGACGGTGGCTCCGTCGCCGTCGCCGAAGCCGAGGTGCGTGACCCCGTCGGCCGTGGTCGGCTCGCGTCCGTCGACACGGGTGAGAACCTCCAGCCGACGGCGCAGCTCGCGGGGGTGGGTACGCCGCAGCGCGGACTCGTCGAACTCGTTCCGCAGCCGTGCGCGCGCGAGGCCGGCGGCGTCGGGCAGCCATGGCCCGTGAAGGTCAAGGGCGGTGAAGCCGCCGCGGACGAAGTTGGCGAGCTGGGTACGGTAGCCGGCGGCGTGGGTGACGAGGCGGTACTCGGTCCGTGGCTTCGGCGCTCCCTTGATCCGGCAGACGGCGCCCTCCTCGAAGAGGAGCGCCAGCGCTTCCTCGTTCTCCGCGTCCTCGACGCGGACCGAGCCCCTTCCGCTGTGGCGGTGTTGGTCGATGAACTCCTGCAGGGTGCCGAGGTCGGGGCGAGCGTCACCGGGGAGCAACTCCTGCTCGGCGCCCTCGTCGTCGCGGAAGGTCAGTGTTCTCATCGGCGTCCTCGGGTGTGGGGGACCGGGGGGCAGTGCCCGCAGGCCGCATGCGTGGCGTCCGCTCCACGGCGGTGGGGCAGCAGTACATCAGCACGGCGGAGGACCCGATCCGCACGGTCCTGCTCCGGCAGCCAGTCTCTCCCGGGCGTCCGTCGTCACCGGCACCTGGGGCGGGGAGCCGCTTCCCCGCTCCCCGCCCGAACCTTGGGACGTCCGCGGTACCGTGCCCGGAAGGGCCGATTACACTTTCCGGGTGCCGCCCCTCTCCCTCTCACCGCCCGGTTTCTCCCCGCAGGAGATCGCCGAACTGGTCGACCTCTACACGACCAACCCGGACTACTGCCGAGCCGCCGGCGAGTACGACCCCGACGACGTGCGGGTCGACCTGATCGAGTCCGATCTGCGCGCGGAAGCGGGTGCCGAGGGCTGCGAGGTACTGCTCGCCCGGGACGAGCGGGGACGGCTCGCCGGACTGCTGTGCCTGCTCGACCGTCACCCGAAGGACGGCCTGCCCTGGATCGGGCTGCTGATGGTGCACGGCGACCGTCAACACCAGGGCAACGGCCGGTCGCTGGCGGGCATGGTCGAGGAGCGGTTCAAGGGCGAGGGCCGGGACGGCATCCGTCTCGCGGTGCTGGAGAGCAACCCCTCCGCCCTCGCCTTCTGGAGTTCGCTGGGCTGGCGGGAGATCGACCGCCGCCCCGACCTGGAGCACGGCCGGCCCTGCATCGTCATGCACAAGCCGTTGAACTGAACGCTGACACCGCACCGCACGGGCGCTCAGGGCGCGGGAACAGCCACGACCTGGACCTCGTCCTCGTACACGACCCGGCCGGGATCGGCCGTCTCGACCCGCGTACACGCGACCCCGTGGGCGGCCAGCAGGTCGAGATAGCCGTCCACCCGCTCGATGAGGTGGACCGCGGAGGCCTTGAACCACGCCACCGCACCGGGGTTCACCGCGGAGTCGTAGACGTCCGGATCGGTGTCGGACGGGTTCGGGTAGTTGGCGTCGTACCAGTCGTTCGCCGCCCGCCAGAAGCGGAACTGCTCCTCGCTCAACAGGCCCTCCCGGGCGAGCCCGTTGGCCAGACCGAAGACCCCGGGGTACTGCCCCCGGTGATTGCGGGCCGTGCCCTGGAACCTGATGTAACCGGCGTCGGCCATGTGCCGTACCTCTCCCGCCTGCCTTGTCCGCCCCGCTGACCGGGACGGGATGCGAGGGGCCACCCTACGGCGAGGGCGCCCCTGCCCAGGCGTCGGCCGGGCGCGGGGACGATCGTCTCCGCGCCCGGACGCCTCAGGTTCCGGCAAGCTCAGTCCTGGTGGACCGCGTTGGTGCCGGAGCCGCCGTAGAGGGTGTCCGTGCCGGAGCCGCCGTAGAGGGTGTCGTCCCCGCGGTTGCCCCGGAGCGTGTCGTCGCCCGCCTGTCCGTAGAGGGTGTCGTCGCCCGCGTCGCCGAGTATCTCGTCGTTGCCGCCTCTGCCGCGGATGACGTCGTTGCCCGCACCGCCGTGCAGGATGTTCTCCTCCGAGGTGCCGGTGAGGGTGTCGTCGCCGGCTCCGCCGAAGCACTCGTAGGAGCAGTCGCGGAGGGTGTCGTTGCCCGCGCCGCCCCAGGAACCGACGCCGAAGATGCCCCCGCCGCCGTTGAGGTGGTCGTTGCCCCCTTCCCCGAAGAGGACGACGCGCGGGCCGCCGGTGAGGCTGTCGGCCCCGGCGCCGCCGTGGATCGACGCGTACGCCCTGCTGTCCGGGTCGATCGCCGCGATGTCGGCGCCGTCACCGAGGTCCACGTCGTAGATGTCCGAGTCGTCGCTTCCCAGCGGGACTTCGACCGCGCATCGCACGACCGTGCGGTCGGCCTCCGAAGGGTAGACGCACTCGTCCCACAGGGCGGCCTCGGCGTCGATCGACATGTCGAAACGGTCGTGGAAAGTGATCACGTGGTAGGCGTCCCAGTCGCCCCGTTCCTCGATCTCCGAAGAGACGGTCAGCTCGTTGCGCTGCCCGGGGGCGGCCTTGTACCAGAGCTCGCCGTCCTGATGGACGAAGGTGGCCGTCGTGGGGACAGGGTCCGCACTCGCGGCCGGGGCCGCGAGTGCGGCGGCGCCCAGCGCGAGGACGAGGGCTGCCGCGGAGGCGATGCTCTTGTTCATGTGCATGAAGAAGTACCCCTCAATGAAGGTCAGTTGTTCGTTCATGCAGTCAGACAGACGGGCAGATGGGGGAGTTGTGTCAGAAGATGTCCCGTTCCTGTCCCTGAAGGGTGAACAACAGGATCTGCCTACGGACGACGTGTGCGACTGGTCCGGCGGGTGCCGGGCAGGACCGCACGCGGTCCAGGGGGTGTCCCCGCACCCGGGGAGGGACCGGCGGCTCCGGGCGCGCGGGAGTCGCCCGGTCACAGCCCCCCGAGGAGCTGCACGCAGACGATCTTCACCAGGATGCTCAGCGCGAACAGCGTCGAATAGCCGCTGTTGACCCGGCTGTCGCTCACCCGGCTGGTGGTGTACGCGAGGATCGCCGGGTTGCCCACGTACCCCGAGAGCAGCCCCATGGTGCGTTCCCGGCTCTGGCCGAGCGCCTTGGCGACCAGCACCATCAGCGCGTAACTGACGACCGCGCCGAACACCAGGACCGCCAGCAGCTTCAGGCCGAACACCGAGAACGCGTTCTCCCGGAAGGAGTAGCCGGAGCTGAGGCCCACGATGGCGAGGAAGAGCAGCAGCCCGATCTGGCGCAGGGTGAGGTTGGCCCGGGTCGGCAGCGTCCAGACCAGGGGGCCGGTGCGCCGCCGCCAGCCGAGGAACATGCCCATCACCAGGGGACCCGCCCCGGTGCCGAGGGCCAGAGTGGTGCTGCCGAGGGTGAGGGACGGGATGCCGATGAGGAAGCCGAGCGCGAGCCCGAGCCCGAGGCTCACCGCACTGACCTCACTGACCTTGGCCTCCGTGTCTCCGAGGAACCGGGTGACCTCGTCGGAGCGCTCGCGGGGCATCACCACGCGGAGCCGGTCGTCCAGCTGGAGGACGAGACCGTCGTGGGCGAGCATGTCGAAGTCGCCGCGCCGCACCCTGCTGACGGCCGCCCCGTAGGTGTCGGCCAGGCGGAGTTCGGCGACCGTGTGGCCCGCCAGGTCCGGGTTGGTGAGCAGAACGCGGCGGTAGTCGACGGTGGACCGGTCGTCGAGCAGATGCGCCTCGGCGATCTCGCCGAGGCGGGCGGTCGCCGCTGAGACGTCCTCCTCGCCGCCCACCACCTCGACCAGGTCTCCCGGGTGCAGCCGGTCCAGCCGGGTGGCGACCCGGGCCGCGGCGCCCACCGCCCGGTACTCACTGGCGAGGACACGGTGCTCGGCGACGCCCGGCACGTCCGCCCACGCGATCTCACGGGTGACGTGCACCGTCCGGGTGACGAGGGTGGCCGGCAGCCCGGAGCCGGGGTCCCGCCGGGCGGTCCACCGGCGGCGGGCACCGATGGCGGCGATGAACAGAATGGTGATCACCACGGCGAAGGGGTAGCCGATCGCGTAACCGACCGCGGGTTGCGCCGGGTCCTCGGCCGCGGCCTGGGCGGCGGCGAGGCCCGGGGTGGTGGTCCCGATGCCCGCGAACCCGCCGGCGAGGAACGGGCCGCTGATGCCGAGGACACCGTTGCCGAGCGCACCCACCACGACCGCGGTGACCGCGAGCGCCACGATCGCACCGGCCATCACCGCCAACTGGCCCCGGAGTTCACGGAAGAACGCCGGGCCCGACTCCAGCCCGACCGTATAGACGTACAGGGCCAGCCCCAGCGCCGACACTCCCGCGGGCAGTGCGGCGACGATGTCCTTGTCCAGGGCGCCCACGAGAAGCCCGACGAAGAGCACACCCGCCGCGCCGAGCCTGACCGGTCCGAAGCGCACCATGCCGAGCAGGGCGCCGACCGTGATCACCGAGAACACGGTCACCCAGGGGTTGTCCGCGAAGAACTGCCACACGCGCGCTGCCTCCTGGTGTCCGGCCGGTACGGGGGCCTTTCGGCCCAGCCCTGTCGGGGGCAGCTTCCGGCAGGCCCGTACGCCCCGCCACTCGGCGGCGCGCTGTCCGGACACGACCGCGCCGCCGCCCCGGAGGGGGACGGCGGCGCGGTGGTTCCTGCGGACCGGGTCAGACGCCCGGCGGCAGGTGCGACGGGCGGCCACGGCCACGCGTCACGGTGTAGCCGAAGACGCCGGCCAGTGCGGCGAGCACCGCTCCGCCCGCGCTCCACAGCCATCGCTGCGTCCACCAGCCCGAGGACCAGCCGTCCTCCGGCTCACTGCCGGCCACCACGACCGGTTCGTCCGTCGCGCCGTCCGTGGGGGAGGCCGACGCGGCGGAACCGGCGGCGGCACGTACGGCGGAAGAGCCGGGAACCAGCGGCTCGGAGAGGGTGCCGTCCACGTCGTGCGCGCTGCCCGCGTCGATCGAGGTCGCCTCCACCCGGGCCCCGATGGGCTGACCGAGGTCGGTGTCGGGCAGGTCCAGCACGGTGAGGCGCACGTAGTAGCTGCCCGGCAGCGGGTCGTTGGCCCACGGCTCGGACCAGGCGCGCACCGGACGCAGCACGCAGTCGAGCTCGACCGTCGCCGCGTCGGCCGCGGCCTTGCGGGTCTGGTGGCCGTACATGCACGCCTGGCGGCGGCGCAGGCCGTCGTAGACGTCGATCTGCCAGGTGGACGCCCCGTGCCGGAGTGACGCCTCGGGGAGGGTCACGGTGGCCCGTACGGTCGGCCGCTGTCCGGCGTCGGCCGGGAAGACCCAGTAGAGGTAGTCGCCGGTCGAGGCCTGTGCGGTGCCCGCCTGGTCCTGCTGGAGGGCGGTCGCGGTACGGAAGGTGGTGCCGGCCTCGGTGGGACCGGAGTCCGAGCCGTCCTCGCCGGGGCTCGCGGAGGCGGACGGGTCGTCGGCCAGGGCCGGGCCGGCGGAGGAGAACAGGGCGAGACCGGCGACCAGGGCGCCCGCGCTCGCGCGCAGCACCCGGTGGGTGCGGGTGGTCCGGGTACGGAGGGTCGTACGCATCAGTTGGTCCTCCAGACGGCGACGCGCCAGCGCGAGATCCAGCCGAACAGCAGCCCCGCCAGCAGACCGGCGAGCAGCATCAGGCCGAGGAACCACCAGCCGCGGCCGAGGCCGAAGGCCGCGGTGTCCGCCGCGTCGTCGGGGGAGTCCACCACGTCGATGGTCAGCTCGACCGGCATGCCGGGGCCGGTCTTCGCGGAGGTGGGCGAGGAGAAGGAGTCGCTGAGCTGGAGGCAGACGGCCTCGGCGGTCTCGGCGTCGGCGTCGTCGTCCGCCTCGGCCTTGGGGTAGCGCAGCCCGGTGGAGATGGCGTCGGTGCGGCCGGTGCCGGACTCGGAGCCCCGGACGATCTCCCGCCCGTGCGTGGTGACCGCGCGCAGCAGGATGCCGTAGTCGTTGTTGACGGCCCGGTCGGCCGAGACACTGGCGGAGGCCCGCAGTTCCTGGCCGGGCAGGACGTTCACCCGGTACCAGCGGTGCTCACCGAGCTTCGCACGGTCGGTGTACAGCCCGGGGGTGAGTTCGGGGGCCTTGGCGCAGCTCGCGGCACCCTCGGTCGCCACCGGGGTGACGACGGGTTCGGCGGCCCGGTCCACCAGCTGGGTGACCCGGTGGGACAGGTCCTCCTTGTGCTGGACGGCCGTGTACGTACCACCGGTGGCCTCGGCGATGCAGGTCAGCTGCTGCCGGATCTTCGCGTTGGGCACCAGGCCCAGGGTGTCGATCACGAGGTGCACCCCGCGGGCGGCGATGTCGCGTGCCACCTCGCACGGGTCGAGCGGGCCGCAGGTGTCCTCGCCGTCGGTGATCAGGACGATCCGCCGGGTGGACTCACCGCCGTCCAGGTCGTCGGCCGCGCCGAGCAGGGCCGGGCCGATCGGGGTCCATCCGGTGGGAGCGAGGGTCGCGACGGCCGTCTTCGCGTCGGTGCGGTCCAGCGGGCCGACCGGGTACAGCTGCTTGGTGTCCTTGCAGCCGACCTGCCGGTCGTCGCCCGGGTAGTTCGCGCCGAGCGTGCGTATGCCGAGCTGGACCTCCTCGGGTGCGGAGTCCAGCACCTCGTTGAACGCCTGCTTGGCCGCGCTCATGCGTGACTCGCCGTCGATGTCACGGGTGCGCATGGACCCGCTGACGTCGAGGACGAGTTCGACCTTGGGCGAGGAGGCGGTGGGGGGTTCGTCGGCGGCGGCCGGCACGGCGGTGCCGATTCCGGCGGCCAGGGTGGCGAGCAGCAGGCCCACCCCGGTCGTCAGCCGTTTGGTTGTGATCATCGCCGGATCCTATTGAACATCGGTTCGCATCCCCAAACCCGCTGCGCGAAAGCGGGTTCGGGGATGCCCGAGGTGATCCGGCGGTGCTTCGGGGACGCTCCCGGAGAAGTCGTCAGCCGCCGAGGAGGGGTCCCGAAGCCCGGTCGAGCACCGAACCGATCCGCTCCCAGGCCGCCGTGTCCCGCTCGACCGCGTCGAGTTGACGGTCCGTACCCGCGGTGCCGTTGCCGTTCCACTCCGTGGCGAGGGTCGGCCGCGGCCTGCGCCTCACCGGGCGGCCGGAGTCGTCCCACCACGGGCCGGAGCTGATCCTGCGGCGTGGACGGGTACTGCTCGTGCGGGGT
>NZ_JBSFVR010000164.1:0-15629 GCF_053592415.1 Streptomyces sp. NPDC002690
CCAGGCCGCCGAGGCCGTAGATCCCGAGGTTGCGCCGGAGCATGCTGTCCGCGCCTGCCGGGACCACACCTCGCACACCGGGACCGCATGCCGTTCCAGTACCGCTGGCGCACCGCCGCCATCGGAGGCACCGGGTTCGTCACCGGGCTGCTGTTCCACCCGTCGGTACGCGGCCTGGCCTACGCCCGGACCGACATCGGCGGCGCCTACCGGTGGGACGCGGCCAAGGCCCGCTGGACGGCCCTCACCGACTTCACGGGCTGGGACGACTGGAACCTGCTCGGCGTCGAGGCGATGGCCGTGGACCCGGCCCACCCGGACCGGGTGTACCTGGCGCTCGGTACGTACGCCCAGTCCTGGGCTTCCCCGGGGGCGGTGCTGCGCTCCGAGGACCGGGGCGCGACCTGGACCCGTACGGACCTCGCGGTGCGGCTCGGCGCCAACGAGGACGGCCGGGGCACCGGTGAACGCCTGCTGGTCGACCCGCGGGACAGCGGGACCCTCTGGCTCGGCACCCGCCACGACGGCCTGCTGCGCTCCACCGACCGGGGCGCCACCTGGGCCCCGGACGCCTCCTTCCCCGCGGTGCCGTCCGCGTCCGGCCAGGGGGTCACCCTGCTGGTGGCGGCGGGGCGGACGGTGTACGCGGGCTGGGGCGACGGCACCGCCGCGCTGTACCGGTCCACCCCGTCCGGCGGGTGGGAGCCCGTCCCCGGCGCGCCGGTGGCCGACGGGGCGACCCGGGTGCCCGTCCGGGCGGCGTACGACGCCGGCTCCCGTGCCCTGTACGTGAGCTGGGCGAACGGTCCGGGTCCGAACAACCAGAGCGACGGCGCGGTGCACCGTCTCGACACGGTGACCGGCGCCTGGTCGGACGTGACGCCCGTCGTCCCCGGCGGGGCGGACGCGTTCGGCTACGGCGGGATCGCGGTGGACGCCCGGCGTCCCAGTACGGTCGTCGTCTCCACCAACAACCGCTGGGCGCAGGTCGACACGCTCTTCCGCTCCACCGACCACGGACGCACCTGGACCTCCCTCAAGGACACCGCGGTGCTGGACGTGTCGGAGACGCCGTATCTGCGCTGGGGCGGGGAGGCGAAGTTCGGCTGGTGGATCCAGGCCGTCGCGGTCGACCCCTTCGATTCGCGGCACATCGTCTACGGCACCGGCGCCACGGTCTTCGGCACCCGGGACCTGGTGCACTGGGCTCCGGAGATCCGAGGCCTGGAGGAGTCGTCGGTACGCCACCTGGTCGCACCGCCCACCGCCCGGGGCGCCCGGCTGCTCAGCGGGCTGGGGGACATCGGGGTGATGTACCACAACTCGCTGACCGCCTCTCCCTCGCGCGGCATGGCGTCCACCCCGGTGTTCGGCACCGCGACCGGCCTGGCGCTCGCGGCCGGCCTTCCCTCGTACGTCGTACGGACCGGCTGGCCCTCGGGCTCGGACGCCGCCGGGGCGTACTCGCGTGACGGGGGCGCCAGTTGGCAGCCGTTCGCGGCCCAGCCCGAGATCGCTTCCTCCGCACCCGGGCCGATCGCGGTGAGCGCGGACGGGGAGACCCTGCTCTGGACGTTCATCCACTGGGACGGCACGAAGTACCCGGCGCACCGGTCCACGGACGGCGGCGCGAGCTGGAGCGAGGTGGCGACGTTCCCGAAGGGCGCGACACCGGTCGCCGACCCGGTGGACGCCGACCGCTTCTACGCGTACGACACGGACACCGGTACCGTCCACCTCTCCACGGACGCGGGCGCGACCTTCATCGTCGGCACCACCGGACTGCCGTCCGGGGACGCCCAGTTCAAGCTGGCGGCGGCACCGGGCAGGACGGGCGACCTCTGGCTGTCGGCGAAGACCGGCGGTCTGCACCGCTCGACGGACGGCGGAGGCACGTTCACGGCCGTGACCGGCGTCCAGGAGTCGCACGCGCTGGGCTTCGGCAAGGCCGCTCCCGCCCCGAAGGGACGGCCCGCACACCCGGGGTATCCGGCGGTGTTCCAGACGGGACGGGTGTCCGCGACCCACGACGGGGTGGCGGTGCTGCGCTCCGACGACGCGGGCGTCACCTGGATACGCATCAACGACGACCAGCACCAGTGGGGGTGGACCGGTGAGGTGATCACCGGTGACCCCCGTGTCCACGGCCGGGTGTATCTGGGCACCAACGGCCGGGGCATCCAGTACGCCGACCCGGAATGAGGATCGAGAACACCATGCCGTCCCTGCGTGACGCCACCCGTGGCCGCCTTCTCTTCGGCGGCGACTACAACCCCGAGCAGTGGCCCGAGGAGGTGTGGGCCGAGGACGTGGCCCTGATGAAGGAGGCCGGGGTCAACTCGGTGACGCTCGGCGTCTTCTCCTGGGCGAAGATCGAACCCCGTCCGGGTGCACGGGAGTTCGACTGGCTCGACCGGCTCATGCGCCTGATGGAGGAGAACGGGATCGGGGTGGTCCTGGCCACGCCGACCTCCTCCCCGCCTCCGTGGATGGGCGCCCTGCACCCGGAGACGCTGCCACGCGCGGAGGACGGCTCAGTCGTCTGGTACGGCTCGCGCCAGCATTTCTGCGCGAGTTCGCCGGTGTACCGCCGATACGCGGCGGCCCTCACGGAGGACCTGGCGGCCCGGTACGCCGGCCACCCGGCGCTGACTGTGTGGCACATCAACAACGAGTACTGCACGCACTGTTATTGCGACGAGACGGCGGCGCACTTCCGCCGTTGGCTCGCGGACCGGTACGGCACCCTCGAAGCGGTCAACGAGGCCTGGGGGACGGCCTTCTGGAGCCAGCGGTACGACACCTGGGCGGAGATCCTGCCGCCCCGCAAGGCCCAGTACACGCGCAACCCCACACAGGTGCTCGACTTCAAGCGGTTCACCTCCGACGCCCTGATGGAGTGCTACACCGCCGAGCGGGACATCGTGCGCCGCCACTCCCCCGACGTCCCGGTGACGTCCAATTTCATGCCGCTGTGGTCGGGGCAGGACGCGTGGGCGTGGGCCGGGCAGGAGGACGTCGTCTCGGTGGACGTCTATCCGGACCCGGCGGACCCGGGGGCGGGGCAGTACAACGCGATGCTCGCCGACATGACGCGTTCGCAGGCGGCGGGGCCGTGGATGCTGATGGAACAGGCCGCGAGCGCGGTCAACTGGCGCCCGGTGAACCACCCGAAGCCCCGGGGGCTCAACCGGCTGTGGTCCCTCCAGTCGGTGGCCCGGGGCGCGGACGCCGTCTGTTACTTCCAGTGGCGCCAGTCCCGGCAGGGCTCGGAGAAGTTCCACTCCGGGATGCTGTCGCACGCGGGTCCCGAGGGTCGCGCCTTCCAGGAGATCACCCGCATCGGCGCCGAACTGGCCTCCCTCGCACCGGAGGTGAGCGGCGCCCACGCCCGGGCCGACGTGGCGGTGCTGCACGACTGGGACGCCTGGTGGGGCAGCGCGCAGGAGGGCCGCCCCTCCGCGCACCTGGACTACGCGGAGATCGTACGGGCTTGGCACCGGGCCCTCTGGGAGAACGGCACGGCGACCGATTTCGCCCGCCCCGACGCCGACTTGAGCGGCTACCGGATGATCGTGGTGCCTCAGCTCTACCTCCTGAGCGACGCGGCCGTCGACAACCTGGTCGCGTACGTGGCGGGCGGCGGCACGCTGGTCAGCGGGTTCTTCACCGGGGTCGCCGACGTGGACGACCGCATCCGGCCGGGCGGGATGGACGCGCGGCTGCGTGCGCTCTTCTCGATCCGCACGCTCCACGAGTGGTGGCCCGTCGAGCCGGACGCGAGCGTCGCCTGCGAGGGCTTCCGGGGCCTGCTGTGGTCGGAGGAACTGGAGGCGGACGGCACCGGAGAGACCGTCGCCGCCTACCGGGGCGGCGAACTGGACGGGCTGCCCGCCGTGCTCCGCAAGGGCGGCGCCTGGTACGTCTCGACGCTGCCGGAACCCGGGGCCCTGCGCGAACTGCTCGGCCGGGCGGCCCGCGAGGCGGGCGTCGGACCCGTGGTGGCCGGACTGCCCGAGGGTGTCGAGGCGGTACGCCGGGGTGAGTTGCTCTTCCTCCTCCACCACGGGCAGGGCACGGTGACCGTGCCGCTGCCGGGCGCCTGCGTCGACGTGCTCACCGGCGCGAAGGCGGACGGCGCGGTGGAGCTGGGGCGCTACGGCGTGGCAGCCCTGAAGCCGGTCGGCGCGGCATGAACCGGGGTACGTGGGAGCCCCGGCCCGCCGCCCGCTGGGAGGACGCCTTCCTCAGCGGGAACGGTCATCACGGGGCGATGGTGTACGGCGACCCGGTCGACGACCGGGTGATCGTCAACCACCACACCCTCGTCCGCCCCAACGGCAGCGAGCACCTGCGCCCGCCCGAGCTGTCCGGGGAACTCGGCTTGGTCCAGGACGCGTTGCTCGCCGGGAAGACAGAGGCGGCCGAACGCTTCGGCGCGGGCCGGCCGCTGGTGTGGGTCCAGCCGTTCCACCCGGCGTTCCAGACCCGGGTGCGGCGTTCCGGGACGGACGGCCTCCCACCCCAGGACCCGGCGGACTCCGCTCCCCCGGCCGGACCCGAGCCGTCGCCCTACCGCCGCGAGGTGGATTTCACCTCGGGCGAGACCACCGCCTCCTCGGGCCGATGGCGGAGCCAGGTGTTCGTGTCGCGGGCCGACGACGTGATCGTGCAGCACATCACCGGCCCGGCGCCGGACGTCGAGATCTCGCTCGACCCGGACCTCCCCGGCACACCTGCGGGCCTGGCCGTCGGCCGCTCCACCGTCCTGACACCGCACGGCGCCCGCCTGGCGTTGCGGCTGCGCTACCCGGAGAGCGAACTCTCCTGCGTCGGCGTGACCACGCTGCACACCGACGGCGGCACCGTCTCGGTGGACGGCGACGGCGTCCACGTCACGGGCGCCCGTAGTCTGCTGCTGCTCACCCGGGTACGCCGTGGCCCCGGCGACCCCGACCTCGACGCCGAGTGGTCGGCCCTGCCGGACGACACCGACTACACGAATCTGATGGAGCGTCACATTCCGTTCCATCAGGCCGCCTTCGGTAGGTGCACACTTTCCCTGCACGACGAGGACCCGGCCCGGCAGGGTCTCCCGGGCAGTGAACTGCTGCGCCACCCGGACAGCCCGGCACTGCTGGAACGGTTGTTCGCCGCGGGCCGCTACCACCTGCTCTCCGCGTCCGGGCTGCTGCCACCCCGGCTGACCGGGCTGTGGACGGGCGACTGGGACACCGCCTGGTCGGGTGCCTTCACCACCAACGCCAACCTCAACCTCCAGGTGGCTTCGGCTGCCGCCGCGGATCTGCCCGAGGTACTCGACGCCCACACCCGCCTGATCGACGGCCAGTTGGAACACTGGCGGGACAACGCGCGGGCGCTCTTCGGCACCCGGGGCATCGTCGCGCCCTCCCACTCGGACGGCGAATCGGGTCACACCCGCCACTTCCAACGGGCCTATCCGCTGCACCTGTGGACGGCGGGCGCCGACTGGCTGCTGCAACCCCTGCTCGATCACGCGGCGGCCACCGGGGTGGTTCCGGACTCGCTGGTGTCGGCCTGTGTCGAAGTGGCCGACTTCTACACGGACTTCCTCACCCACGAGGGGCCGGACGGGAGTGTGGCGATCGTCCCCTCGTATTCGCCGGAGAACCGGCCGGCGAACGCGAGTTGGGGAACCGTCAACGCCACGATGGACATCGCGGCGGCCCGTCACGCCCTCACCGCGGCGGCGGACCTCGTCCCCGCCCATCCTGACGCGGACCACTGGCGGAGTCTCGCCGGACGGCTCCCGAGCTACCTGGTCAACGAGGACGGCGCGCTCGCGGAGTGGGCGTGGCCCGGACTGCGCGAGACCTACGACCACCGCCACCTCAGCCACCTCTACCCGGTGTGGCCGCTCGACGAGATCAACCCGTACGACACCCCCCTACTGGCCGGCGCCGCTCACCGCGCGCTGGAGCTGCGGGGTTCGGAGAACGACTCGGCCCACGGCCATCTGCACCATGCGCTGGTCGCGGCACGGCTGCGGGACGGTTCGCGGGTGTCCTCGGCGCTGACATCCGTGCTGGCCGGGGACTTCTTCCACGAATCACTGATGAGCGCGCACTACCCGGCCCGCGACGTCTACAACGCGGACGCCGCCCACGCGTTGCCGGGCGTCGTGCTGGAGATGCTGGTCCAGTCCTCACCGAGCCGCCTGGTCCTGCTGCCCGCGCTCCCGGCCGCTTACCCGCGAGGCTCGCTCCGGGGCGTCCGCACCCGGTTCGGCGCCGCTCTCGACCTCACCTGGACCCCCGACGAGGTCACCGCCGCGCTCCGGCCGGCCCGCGACGCCCGGATCGAGCTGCGCACCGGCCCGCCGCCCGGTACCCCGGCGGGCGCGGCGGAGCCGGGCGCGGCGTCCTGGATCACGCTCACCGCGGGGGCCGACCGGGTCCTGACGGTGACGCGACGGGAGGCGGCCGGCGGGTGAGCGGTCCGGCGGACCACCGGCGGGTGAGCGGTCCGCCGGGCCGCCTGCCGCCCGTGGGGGGGGGGGCGGCCCCACGCGGGGGGGGGCCCCCGCCCCCCGCCCCGCCCCCCACCCCCGTGACCACCCGACTCACGAGCTGACCGCCACCGGCAACGGGGCTCGGGAGCCAAAGGGCACGGGCAGGGTTCGGCGGCGGCCGTCATCGCCGGAAGAGCTGAGGGTGGGGACAGACGTCCAGGGGCTCCGCGGGACGGTCGGCCCAGCGCCACCAGAGGTGATTCGCCGGGCACTTCCAGGCGTGCCGGCACACGCGCCGCCGGTCCTCGTCGCGAGTGCACAGGACCTGGCCCAGGCTTCTCAGCGACTGCCCGCAGTCGGGGCAGGTCAGCAGTTCGGTGGAGGCTGTGGCGCTTCGCATCGCGCTCCGCCCCTATGAACCCGTGACCCGTCGAAACGGGGCGATGATCCTCCGTACGGCCTCCGCCGCACCCCAGCCGTCGTCGTCGTGGGCGATGATTCCCAGCAGTTCCCGCAGGTGGAAGAGGTCCATCCGCTCCCGCCAGCCCTCATCGATCCCGGTGACCTCCTCGTACACTGCGAAGAACCGGTCCGAGGCGGGTGGGCGCGGGGAGCACCACAGCATGCTGAGGTCGACTTCCGGCCAGTTGTAGGAGACGGCGGGGTCGATGAGCACGGGTGCGCCGTCGGCGGTGGCGACGATGTTCTCCTGCCAGAGGTCGCCGTGGGTCAGGCACGGGGGCCGGTTCGGTACCAGCTCGGGCAGGGCTGCGCACAGCCGCTCCAGGGCCTGCCGGTCCGAGGCGTCGAAAGCCGCCTCGACCAGGGGTTCCTCCAGCCAGCGCAGGATGCGCCGCTCCCCGAAGAACCTGTGGCCGTTACTGTCCCAGGTGTTGTCCTGGCGCAGCCTGCCCAACCAGCCCGGACGGTGCCAGCCGAACCGCTCGCCGGTCGTGGTGGTGTGCAGGGCGGCGACCGTGTGGGCGAGCCGCTCCCAGAAGCGTTCGTCGTCGCGGCGCGGCCGCATCTTCTCCAGCACGAGCAGTTGGGGCGAGGCGCACAGCACCTCCGGCGTGACCACCCCTCCGGTCTCGCGAAGTTCCGTCAGGCCGACGGCCTCGACGGGGAAGACGTCCCGGTCCGGCCCGAGGAGGGTTTTCGCGAACACCTGGGAACCGTCCTCAAGCGTCACCAGCCCGGCGATGGCGACCGCTCCGCCGGTGGATCTGTCCACCTTCGTCGCCGCGTACCCCGCTCGGTGGAGACGCTCGACAAGTATCTTTTCGTGAGAATCCACGGCACAGCTCTCCTTCATTCGGCGACGTCGACGCCGTAGCCCCGGGCCAGATCCGCCAGACCGTGGTCGTATCCCTGTCCGACGGCCCGCAGCCGCCAGCCGTCGCCCCGGCGGTACATCTCGGCCAGGATCATGGTGCGTTCGGTGGTGGCGGCGTCGAGTGTGGCCCGCGCGGCCGGGGCCGCGCCGACTCCGCGTACGGCGGTGATCTCGATCGCCCCGACCTCGGAGAACGTCGCGTCACCGTCGATCGCGGCAGCGACGACGACTCGGTGGATCTCCAGGGGCAGACGTTCCAGCTCGACGGAGACGGCCTGCCCCGTCGGGCCGTCCGTGGCGAGCCTCACCGTCCCGTCCGGGTGCTCGGGTGCCCCGTGGAAGACGAAGTCCTCGTCCCCCGGCACCCTTTCGTGCGCGTCGAGGGCGAAGGCGACCACGTCCACGTCACACGTGGTGTGCTGGGCCCAGGCCGCGGCCACCGTCCAGGCCGTACCGGTCTCCGACAGGTCGATGACAGCGCCTCGGACCATGACCTCCGCACCGTCCTGCGGGTTCCCGGCCACGCTCCGGGGAGCGGCGGGCTCGGTGGCCCCTGCCGACGAGGCAGGCTCTTCTCGCTCGGCAGGCTCGTGGGGCTCGGCAGGCTCGTGGGGCTCGGCAGGCTCGTGGGGCTCGGCGGGCTCGTGGGGCTCGGCGGGCTCGTGGGGCTCGGCGGGCTCGTCGGCGAGGAGCCAGTCGGCGTCGTGCACCCGCAGGCCGAGGGTGGTGACGCGGCTCCGCCGGTTGTCGGCCTCGCCGCCGGGAAGCACCACGACATCGGTCACACCGGCCGAGAGGTTCACCGCCACGGAGGCACCCCGCGCGACAGCCCGGACGCGTATCTCGGCGGCCCCGGTGTGGGTGCCGCCCAGAACCAGGACCCGGCGTCCGGCCAGGGGGCTTCTTCCCTTGCCCTTCCGGGAGGCCGGGGTCACCGCCGAAGCGGGGACGCGCGGTTCCGGAACGCTCACGGCCGGGGCGTTCGGGGCGGGCATCGGCGTCGCCCGCGTCCCGGTCACGGACACCCTGCCCGCGCGGGGCTGACGAGCGGCCCCCTTCGCCTGACCGGGCCGTACGTCCTCCAGCAGACGCAGATAGGTCGGCTCGTCCACGAGAAGGACGCCCTCGTCGGCGGCGCGGCGCAGTTTCCCGGACGCGGTGTCGGGGTCGTTGGTCACGAGAACGCTGGTCTGACCACTGACCGAGGTCATCATGTTCAGTCCGGCCCCGACCGAACGGGCGACGAGTTCCTCCCGGGATACGTGGGTGTCTCCGGTGATGCTGACCTTCATGCCCTGGACCAGTGGCATTCCGCGCTCCAGACGGCCCGGATTCCGGTAGGCGCACGGCACCTTGGGGGTGCGGGGCCTGAACTCCTGGCGCGGCGGGCAGTCCAGGAACGGCAGGGAGAGCCCGAGCCGTTCGGCGGCGCCGAGCGAACCGCGCAGGATTCCGGAGAGGACGCGTACGTCGTCCTGCGCGTCGTGCGCCCGCTCCTGACGCACCCCGTAATGCTCGGCGAGTGTGCCCAGCTTGAGATCGACGGTCGGGGGACCGACCAGACGGTTGAGGGCCAGCGTGCAGAGTCGTCTGCCGACGGGGAGCACGAGACCGGCGCGGGCGAACTCGTGGGACAGGAAGTTGTAGTCGAAGTGCGCGTTGTGGGCGACGAACACCCGGCCGTCGAGGTACTCGCCCACCTTCGGCGCCACCTGGTCGAAGGTGGGCGCACCCGCGAGGAGTTCGGAGGTGAGGCCGTGGATGTGTACCGGTCCGGGGTCGCAGCCCGGATCGAGGAGGGTGTGGTACTCCCCCGTCTGCCGCCCGTGCGCGTCCAGCGTGAGGACCGCCAGGGACAGCACACGGTCCTGGCCCGGCCTCAGCCCGGACGTCTCCACGTCGACCAGCGCCCACTCGTCGAAGTGGCCGGGCGGCGCGGACGGCTTCGGACTCGACGACAACAGGGCCATTTGCGAGGCTCCCCTCCCCCGGGTGCGGCAGGCGGTACGCCGTCGGCCGCGGTGATCCATCGAACTGAGGGGATTTTCGCATGTACGCACCACGGTTCCCCACGCGGCGGTGTCCGGGCTGTTCCGGCAACACAGCGAGCGCGCGCGAACCCTCAAGTGTGCAGGGCTCTCGACGAGCTGGAGACCCGCGTGATCAAGCGCAACGAGACAGCCGGACGCCACCGCTGGAGCTACGAGGGCACCCGGCTCGAATCCGCATGCCCGGTGGCCTTCGAGCACCTCCGCTTCCTCATCACCGCAACGGGAACGCCACCCGCTCATGCCAGTACTCGCCGTCACGGACCAGGAGCTGCACCGACGAAACGCGCGCGGTGAACGGCAGACGTCCAGCGAGGTCGGCCTCGATCTCGTCGAACACACCCCGCTCCTGGCCATGGGCAACCGTCAGGTGAGGGACGACCTCGGCAAACCGGCCCCCGTACGGCGGAACCTCCGGCCACCGTTGGCGGACGAGCCGAGTGAGTGCCTGCAACGGACCGCTTGGTGTCGGTGCCAGGAAAAGCACATCAGGGAACCGTCGACATGCCTGGAACCTGATGTCGAAGGCGCGTTGGGCACCCAGGAGTCTTCAAGGTTCGCACCGGGCTTCCGGTCCTTCGCCGAAGGGCTCACCTCCACCAGTGGCTTCGACAGCGAGGACGTACCCGGCTGACGTCCGACCGTGGAAAGCACGGCCCAACGGTGACACAGCACCAGTTGATACGTCACACCTGGGCGAGCGTTGGCCGATGTGGCAGGACTGCTCGAAGAGAGTTCGGGGAGGCCGGAACCCCGGCCCTCCGGACGGTGACCACATCGGTCGGTGCCGTGCACGGTTCGTCGTTCGGCGTGTTGGGCTCCGTGGACGCCCCACGCCGAAGAAGCACCGCCCGCCCGTGACCCGCACCCGCCGCTGTCGACTGTCCGCCGTCTGCCGTCTGCCGTCTGCCGTCTGCCGTCTGCCGTCCGCCGTCTGCCGTCCGCCGTCTGCCGTCTGCCGTCTGCCGTCTGCCGTCTGCCGTCTGCCGTCTGCCGTCTGCCGTCTGCCGTCTGCCGTCTGCCGAGAACGTCCCAACGGCGTCGCGAGCAGGGGAAGTCCTCTTCCTCGCCGGAACGGCAAAGCAGTTGACGGACCTCACGACCCCCCACTATTGGTGTCGTTGACCGCGCGGGCGTGTCGCGACGAAGGGGGAACGCGTGAGTACGTGGTGGTGGGTGGTGGCGCCACCGCTCCTGCTCGGCTGCTGGACGGTCCGGCGGCTCATCCGGTACCCGGGCAGGTGGGCCCACGCGTTCCACGACGCGTACGGCAAGGAGCGGATGGCTCTGGAGGAAGCCCGCGTCTCGGTACGGAAGTTGAGGAGCTCCGCTCGTCGCGAGACGAGACGGGCGTGGTTCGGTGTGAAACGGGCGGAGTCCGCCCACCGGCGCCGGGTTCGCCAAGTCGAGTCCGAGCTGCAGAGGTTGCGCACGCTGGGCCGCGGTCCCCGGATTCACCAGCTGGGGGCGATCTCGCTGTACGAGCACGCGGTCCTCGTCGCCGAGGACGAACTTCCGCTGGCCGGCCTGCACGTCCGGTTCGAGCTCGCGCGCACCGAACACGTGTCCTACGTCTACCTCACCCTGCCCGAGGGGCAGACGCACATGGAGCGGTACGAGGGCGAAGAGTTCCCCGAGGAGGCCGTGCGCGGCTTCAGCGTGCGGATCAGCAACGCCGCCGCGGCGGCTCACCGGGCACGCGAGACGCGCGAGAAGGACATCGCCGCGCTCGAAGCCGCCCTGGGAGAGGCGCGCAAGGCGACCGGTCCGGTGGAGGAGGCGCAGGAGCGGCTGGAGGAGACGCGCGCCCGCCACAGCGCCGATCCCAGGCTCCCGCGCGCTCGCGCGGCCCTCGACGACGCCCGTACGGACTGGCAGAACCTCACCGGCCGCCGCCCCTGGTGATCGCGGCGCGAAGGGCGCACCGACCGCGTGCGGACCCGCCACGGTGCGCCCCGGATCATCCCACCAGGTCCGGCGCGCGCAGCGTCTCGGGCGGGATGCCCCAGGCGTCGACGAGGTCGACGGCGAGGGGGCGGACCTTGCGGCAGAGTTCGTCGACCTGGCGGGTGATCGCCTTGGAGCGCTGGACGGTCAGCCGGCCGTGCTCCATGAACCAGGCCCGGTCCGACTCGATGACCGACAGGGCGGACAGGTCGCGGAGCAGGCTCAGCGCGGCCTTGTTGCCGCCCTCGGGCAGCGTACGCACCTTGTCGGTGAAGGCCTCCAGCACCAGCCGTTCGACATGGGCGCGGGCGACCCCGATCACGTGGTCCTGAACCTGTGAGAAGACGGCGCCGGGGTCGCCCTTCTGGTCGATCCCGCGCTTGAGACGGCGTGCCGCACCGGCGAGCATGTGCTCCTCCCGGTAGCGCAGCATGGCGAGTTGGTACTCGGGGTCGAGGAGGCCCGCTTCCTGGTCCCACTCGTCGCCACCGGGCAGCAGGTCGCGTACCCGTTCGAGGAGTTTGTGGGCCGACGTCTTCTCCAGCACCGTCTCGACGGCGAGGCCGGTGACGTGGCGGACCATGCCGAGCTGGTCCAGGTCCTCGAACTCGCTCGCGTAGTGGGTGAGCAGGCCCTTGGCCACGAGCTGGAGAAGGACGTGGTTGTCGCCCTCGAAGGTGGTGAAGACGTCGCTGTCGCTCTTGAGGGCGGCGAAGCGGTTGACGGTGAGGTACCCGGCGCCGCCGCACGCCTCGCGGCACTCCTGGATGACCCGGGTGGCGTGCCAGGTGCCGAGCGCCTTGGTGCCGGCGGCGCGTGATTCGAGCCGGCGCCGCGCGTGCGGGTCGTCCCCGGCGGCGGAGAACGCCTCGTGCAGTTGTGTGCGCACGACGTCCTGCGCGAAGTGCAGGGCGTACGTGCGCGCGAGGAGCGGAAGCAGGCGGCGCTGGTGGAGGCCGTAGTCGAGGAGGAGTTGCTCCTCGGACTCCGGATCCGCCCGGAACTGCCGTCGCCGCACCGCGTACTTCGTGGCGATCGTGAGGGCGACCTTCGCGGCGTTGATGCCGGCGCCGCCGACGCAGACCCGGCCTTGCACCAGCGTGCCCAGCATGGTGAAGAAGCGCCGGTCGGGGTTGTCGATCGCGCTCTCGTAGACGCCGTCGGCGGTGACGTCGGCGAAGCGGTTGAGCAGCGCCTCGCGCGGCACGCGTACCCCGTCGAACCGGATGCGGCCGTTGTCCACGCCGTTGAGACCCATCTTGCGGCCGTCGTCCTCGATCCGGACGCCGGGCAGCACCTCGCCACCGGACCGGATCGGCACGAGGAACGCGTGCACGCCCTCGGACTTCCGGCCGACCTCCAGCTGGGCGAAGACGACCGCGAGCTCGGCGTGGCGGGCCGCGTTGCCGATGTAGTCCTTGCGCGCCCGGTCGCCCTCGGTGGTGATGACGAACTCCTGGGCGGCGGGGTCGTACTTCGCGCGGGTGCCGAGCGCCTGGACGTTGGAGCCGTGCCCGCTCTCGGTCATCGCGAAGCACCCCATCAGCCGCCCGGTGATCAGGTCGGCCAGGTGGGCCTCGTGGTGGCGTCGGGTGCCCAGTTGCAGGATCGCGCCTCCGAAGAGCCCGAACTGCACGCCAACCTTCACCAGCACCGAGAGGTCGCCGAAGGCGAGCGTCTCGAACGCGGCGATCGAGGCTCCGATGTCACCGCCCCCGCCGTACTCGCGGGGGAAACCCATGCCGGTCTGGCCGGTCGCGGCCAACTCGACCACGATCTCGCGCACCCGCTCACGGAACGCGTCGACGTCGAGCTCGTCGGCCTCGTCGAGGACGGCGGCATGGGTCACCAGGTTGGTCCGGACGAGGTCGCGGATCTCGGCGTAGTCACCGTCGAGCAACTCGGCCAGGGCCTGGACGTCGACTTCGGGCCGCACGTGACCGGTGCCGGGGGGGGTGCGTTGTCGGTGGTCATGGCATCTCGCTACCCCGGCTTCGGACGATCAAGCAGTCGGCGCGCCGGTGTCCCGGGGAGCGGCGGCCCGCCCGGGGGCGTCCGCCGGCCGCCCCCGGGCCGTTCGGCCGCCCCCGTACGCGATCCCGGGCGCCCTCGGACCTCTCGGCCGCGCGCCCCCGGTACACGGTCCCGGTAGCCCCTCGTACGGCCGGGCCACCGGGTCGACCGTCACGCGCGGGCCCGGTCAGCGGTGGCCGCCGGGCCCGGTCGCCTCCACCCTGAGGGCGGCGAACTTCGCCTTTCCGGTGCCGGTGCTGCTCTGCAGGCCCACGTAGCCGGAGGCGGGGATGAGCGTGGGGTCGACGACGGAGAGCACGAGGTGCCCGTCGTCGTAGAGGTCGAGTCGTGACCCGGTCAGCTCGAACCGCAGCCGGTAGGTCCGGCCGGTCTCGATCTCTGAGTCGGAGCCGGTACCGACGAGCTTGGTGTTCGCTCCGTGCTCCATCACGCCGATGGCGTACTTGTTCCCCCAGGAGGCGATGCCCGCGTAGTAGTAGGTGTCACGGCCGGTCGCGCGGGCGAGGATCACGTTGTCGCGGTCGCCGGGTGCGTCGCTGAGCGGGGTGACCGACACCGATACCGCGTAGTCCAGGGCGTCGATGCGCTGGTTGCCCTGGAGCGTCTGGGGCTGTCCGGAGGGGGCGTTGCCCAGCGACACCGCTCCCCCGTCACGTACCTCGAAGGACGCGCCGTTGGGTACGGACCAGGCTTGGGTCATGGACCACTTGGCCGGGTCGACGATGTGCAGCCCCTTCTTCCACACGGCCAGGTTGATGGTCTCGTTCCACCCGGGCCGGTTGTTCTTGGCGTTGTAGTACATGTACGGGGTGGACCGGTGGTCCACCACGAACTGGCGGTAGATCATGGAGTCTTCGGGCCCGCCCGTGACACCGAGGTCGATCTCCATGGCGCTGCGGTCGAGTTGCCAGCCGATGCCGTCGCGGGAGGTGAGCCTGCCGCCGCGGGACGGGTAGTCGGCCTGCCAGCCGACGACCCTGGTCTCGTAACCGCCCTCCGGGAGTTTGCGCACGTTGGGGCCGCCGACTCCGAGGGAGGCCCAACCGCCGTCGTCCATCGGCCGCATGACCGGGTTGGCCGGGTGCTTCCTCCAGGGCCCGGCGGGGGTCGCCGCGGTCGCGTAGCAGACGTACCGCGGTTCGCCGCCTGCCGAGGCGATCTTCCCGGCGGTGTACCACATCTTCCACACGCGGTCCGAAGCGTCGTACATCAGAGAGGAGTTGTAGATGTAGCGGTCCTCCCACGGCATGGTCGAGGTGAGCACGACGCCATGCTTCGTCCAGGGGCCGCCCGGGGCGTTCGCGCTGGCGTAGTGGATCTGGCCGTTGCCGTCGTCGGCCACGCCGAAGTAGGTCATGTGCCAGACACCGCCCTGGAAAACGACGCTCGGCTGGTTGAGCGCGACGGTCTCGGAGGGCAGGGTCGGAGTCAGGACCGGGTCGGCGGCCTTGGTCCAGTGCAGACCGTCGTCGCTGGTGGCGTAGCCCACCGCGTGCAGGGATCCGTACCAGAGCTTGAACAGCGGGCCGCCGCCCTGCCCGTACACCAGGCACGGGTCCTGCAGCAGCGAGCTTTCCCAGGGCAGGGACTGGCTCATCACCACGCCGTGCCGCTGCCAGCCCGCGACGGGCGCGAAATCGTCCCGCAGCAGAACGGCTCCGGGCGCGTGCGTGGTCGCTCCGGCGCCGGCCCCGGGCGGTAACGGCCTTGACGCCCTTCCCCGCGCCCAGCCTGCCGTCCGGAGAGACCGTCGCTCCCGAGACGGCGCCCA